>JAOUHV010000006.1 GCA_029884425.1 Gammaproteobacteria bacterium | reverse complement strand
CGCAAGCTGTTTTTCCAGGAAGCCAGCATCCTGGCGGCGATCGATCATCCGAACATTGTCAAAGTGTTGGATTTCGAACAAAGCAACAACACCATCTACAGTGTGTTGAGCTACGAGCGTGGCATGAGCCTGCATTCGTACCTGCGGCGGCTGAAAAAACCGATGTCCGAACGGCGGCTGAAATTGATCTTCATCGCCCTGCTTGATGCGCTGTCGACGGTACATGCCCAGGGGCTGCTGCATCTGGACATCAAGCCGGGCAATATTTACCTGCGGGAAAACAAGGGTCCACTGCTGCTGGATTTTGGAGCGGTGCACAAAATTCTGCAGTCGGCACCACAGCGGCTGTTTCCGGTGGTGACTCACGGTTTTTCGCCGCCGGAGCAATCCAGCAAAAATGCCACCATGGGGCCGGCCAGCGATCTCTACGCGGTGGGGGCGAGTATGCGCGCCTGCATTGAGGGTCATCCGCCGGTGGCGGCCAAAGACCGGCGCAAAGGGGTGGAGATGAAACCCTGTGCCGAAGCCCATGCCGGCCAGTATTCGGAACTGCTGCTGCACGTTATCGACTGGTGCATGGAAATGGACTACAACGACCGGCCCCGCAGCGCCCAGGAAGTGCTCAAGTTGTTGCGCCTGGAAAACACCCTGATGTCTGAAGCGGTCTAGTCAACGTCGCACCGCCTGGCTTTAGCGCGTATAATCCCCCGCTAATTTTAAATGATAAAAATCAGGGAATAGTCATGCGACCAAGTGGTAGAGCGACAAATCAGCTGCGCCAAATCAAAATAACCCGTCATTACACCAAGCACGCCGAAGGTTCGGTGCTGATTGAGTTTGGCGACACGAAAGTGTTGTGCAACGCCAGTATCGAAGAGCGCGTGCCGCGTTTTCTCAATGGCAAAGGCCAAGGCTGGGTGACTGCCGAATATGGCATGTTGCCTCGTTCTACCGGCGAGCGCATGGCTCGCGAAGCCGCACGTGGTGGTCAAGGTGGACGCACCATGGAAATTCAGCGTCTGATAGGCCGTTCATTGCGTGCCGTGATGGACATGGACAAATTGGGCGAGCGCACCATTACGCTGGACTGTGACGTTATCCAGGCCGACGGTGGTACACGTACCGCCTCGATCACGGGCAGTTATGTGGCGCTGGCCGATGCCATTCGTCACCTGATGGCCAAAGGCGATATCAAGAGCAATCCGCTGAAAGCCGGTGTGGCCTCCGTGTCGGTAGGCATCGTCGATGGCGAGCCGGTGCTGGATCTGGATTATCCGGAAGACTCAGCGGCGCACACTGATATGAATGTGGTGATGAACGACAAAGGTCATTTCATCGAAATCCAGGGCACCGCCGAGGGTGAGACCTTTGGTGACGAGCAACTGGCGGCGATGTTGGCGTTGGCCAAAAAAGGCATCACCGAACTACTTGCGGCACAAAAGGCCGCGTTGCAGGACTAACCATGCAGCAAATGGTACTGGCTACCGGCAACAAGGGTAAGGTGGCGGAAATTCAGGCGATGCTGGTTGGTACCGGCATTGAGGTCTTGCCGCAATCGCAATTCGACGTGCCCGAAGTGGATGAAACCGGTTTAACGTTTGTCGAAAACGCGATTCTCAAGGCGCGCCAGGCGGCACGCATCAGCGGATTGCCGGCCATTGCCGATGATTCCGGGCTGGAAGTGGATGCGCTGGGCGGTCAGCCGGGAATTTATTCGTCACGTTACGCCGGTCAGCCGGGCAATGATGCGGCGAACAACGCCAAGTTGCTGCAAGCGCTGCAGGCCGTGGCAGATGATCAGCGGACCGCGCGTTTTCAGTGCGTGATCGTGTTTATGCGTCATGCCGATGATCCGGTACCGTTTATTGCACAAGGAACCTGGGAAGGGCGCATTTTACATGCGCCGGCTGGTAACGGTGGCTTTGGTTATGACCCGCTGTTTTTTGTTGCGGAAGAAGGTTGCGCTTCGGCGCAGCTGGTGGCCGGACGCAAAAACCAGATCAGTCATCGCGCCAGGGCGTTACAAAAATTGGTCGAGTTTCTGAAGAGGTAGGCATATGACTCAAGGAACCTTGTACGTAATTTCTGCCCCATCGGGCGCGGGCAAAACCAGTCAGGTTGCCCAGCTACTCAAGTCCATGGACAACCTGAAGGTGTCGGTGTCCCACACCACACGCGCCAAGCGCGAAGGTGAGCAGGATGGCGTGCATTATCATTTTGTCAGTCGCGATGATTTCATTGCCATGCGCGATCGCGGCGATTTTCTCGAGCATGCCGAGGTGTTTGGCAATTTTTACGGAACATCGCGGGTTTGGTTGCAGCAGCAACTGGACGTCGGCACCGACGTGATTTTGGAAATCGACTGGCAGGGCGCGCAGCAGGTGAAGCGATTGATGCAGCCGGTGAGCATTTTCATTTTGCCGCCGTCACGGGAAGTGTTGCTGGCGCGATTGAAGGGGCGAGCCTCCGACAGCGAAGAAGTGATTGCCCGTCGTACCGCTGAAGCCATTATCGAAATGTCCCATTACCGCGAATTTGACTATCTGGTGGTCAACGACGAATTCGAGCTGGCCCAACAGCAGTTGCAGGGAATTATCCGTACCCAGCGGTTGCGCCAATCGGTGCAGGCGGTGCGGCTCGACGGCTTGTTGACCAAATTACTGGCACAATGACGTCGAATCGGCTAGAATCGCCGGTTCGATAATTCCCCAACCCCCAATGCTGGAGTAATCAATGGCACGTGTAACCGTAGAAGACTGTCTGGAAAACGTCGACAATCGCTTTGAGCTGGTGCTGCTGGCTAGCCGCCGTGCACGTCAGTTGGCAAATGGCCAGGAATCAACGGTTGCTTGGGAAAACGACAAGCCCACTGTCGTGGCCTTGCGTGAAATCGCTCAAGGCAATGTAACTCCCGCTAGCATGCGTGCGCAGGAAAAAGCCAAGCAAGCGGCCGAAGCTGAGCAAGCTGCCGCTGCAGCCATCGCTGCCCGCGTTGAAGAAGATACCGACGAGGAATAATCACCTCGTGTCCCATCCGCCAGGCAGGTGTTTCGGCGGATGGGGAACCCCATTCGTTTCATCATCTTAGACATCTTTTTGCGCCTTGCCGTACAATGGTGGGGCGTGTCCGTTTTTTTGCTGAGTGCATCCGTGGGGGATGAGTGTTCCTGATCAGCGATCTTTGCTCCATTCTTGAAACCTACATGGACCCCGAGCAGGTTCGTGGGGTTTATGACGCCTATTTGTTCGGTGCGACTGCCCACGAGGGGCAAAAACGCCTGAGTGGCGAACCCTATATCTATCACCCGCTGGCGGTGGCGCGGATTCTGGCCGAGCTGAAGATGGACGACAAAACCATCATCGCCGCTATTCTGCATGATGTCATGGAAGATACGCCGACCGCCAAAGAACAGCTCGAAGAAAAATTCGGCGCGGAAGTGGCGGATCTGGTCGACGGCGTTTCCAAGCTGACGCAAATCAAATTCGAATCCAAGGCTGAGGCCCAGGCAGAAAATTTCCGCAAGCTGCTGCTGGCGATGTCCAAAGACATCCGCGTCATTTTGATCAAGCTGGCGGACCGGGTGCACAACATGCGCACCATCGGCATTATGCGTCCTGACAAACGCCGACGCATTGCCCATGAAACCCTGGAAATCTACGTGCCGATCGCCAATCGACTGGGCATGAACAACATGCGGGTGGAGTTGCAAGAGCTGGGTTTTGAAGCGCTGTATCCCAATCGCTATCGCGTGCTGAAAAAAGCAATGAAAGCCGCGCGCGGTAACCGCAAAGAAATCGTCAACAAAATCAGCGCCGCCATCACCGATCGTTTTGGCCAGGAAGGACTGAAAGTCGAAATCAATGGCCGCGAAAAACACCTGTACAGCATTTATCAAAAAATGCGCAGCAAAAAGCTGTCGTTTTCCGAGGTGTTTGACGTTTACGCGTTTCGCCTGATCGTCGACAAGGTCGACAGTTGCTATCGCGGACTGGGCATTATTCACAATTTGTACAAGCCGTTGCCCGGCAAATTCAAAGATTACATCGCCATCCCAAAGAAAAACGGTTACCAGTCGCTGCATACCATTTTGTTTGGACCGTTTGGTGTGCCGATCGAAGTACAGATTCGCACCGAAGAAATGCATAAAATTGCCGAGGCGGGCATTGCCTCGCACTGGTTGTACAAATCGGGTGAGGACGATGGTCCCGGCAACGAAGCGCGCGCCAACGAATGGTTGCGCGGCGTGTTGGAGATGCAGCGCACCTCGGGAACTTCGCTGGAATTTTTGGAAAACGTCAAAATCGATTTGTTCCCCGACGTGGTTTACGTATTCAGTCCCAAGGGACAGATTATCGAATTGCCGCGCGGCGCAACGCCAGTGGATTTTGCCTATGCGGTGCATACAGACATCGGCAATACCTGCGTAGCGGCCAAGATCGAGCGCAAGCTGGTGCCACTGCGCACGCCGCTTGAAACTGGCAAAACCGTGGAAATTATTACCGCCAAGGGCGCACGGCCCAATCCCAATTGGCTGAACTTTGTAGTGACCGGAAAAGCACGCACGCATATTCGTCACTTCCTGAAAAATCTGCGAGGCGACGAAGCGGTGGTGTTGGGACGGCGCTTGCTGCAGCGCAGTCTGGAAGTCTCTGGCAAAACGCTGGAAAATATTCCGCAAAAACGTGTGCAGCAAGTGCTGGCCGTTTATCGACTGCAGACGCTGGACGAACTGTTGGTTGAAATTGGTCTGGGTAACCGCATGGCACTGTTGGTGTCGAGGCAATTGACCGGCGAAGCATCACTGAAAGAAGCGGGGCCGAGCGCCAACAAGCTCAAACAAATTTTCACGCGTTATGCGCCGACCTGGCTGGGTGGAGAAAAGCACAATCCCACACCGTTGGCGATCCAGGGTACCGAGGGTGTGATTGTCACTTACGCGCGTTGCTGTCGACCGATTCCCGGCGATCCCATCATCGGCGTATTCAATCCGGGTCGCGGCATTGTGGTGCATACCGGTAATTGCAAAAATACCGGCGATGAAAAGAAGCACCCGGAAAATTGGCTGGATTTGCAGTGGGAAAAGCAGCCTCAGGGCGAATATCCAGTGGAAGTCCGCATTGAAGTCAAAAATCAGCGCGGTGCGCTGGCGACGGTTGCCTCCGCAGTGGCAGAAAAAGGCGCAAACATCGAGAACGTCAGTGTTGATCAGCGCGATGGCAGTGTGACTGACATTATTCTGGTGCTGGCAGTGAAAGACAGGGTGCATTTGGCCAACATCATTCGTTACATTCGCGGTCTGGAAGAAGTCAACAAAGTGGTTCGCAGTCGCGGTTAATTATTGAGAGGAAAATATGAGCAGAGTTATTGTCAGCACCGACAAGGCGCCGGCCGCCATTGGTACCTATTCTCAAGCCGTTAAGGTGGGTAGTACGGTGTACATGTCCGGGCAGATTCCGTTGGACCCTGCAACGATGGCGTTGGTGCAGGGGCCGATTGAAACACATATTCGCCGGGTGTTTGATAACCTGCAGGCGGTGGCCCAGGCGGCAGGTGGTGATTTGCAGGACGTGGTGAAGCTGAATATCTTTTTGACGGATCTGGCCAATTTTGCAGCGGTGAATGCGGTAATGGCCGAATATTTTCAGCAACCGTATCCTGCCAGGGCGGCGATTGGCGTTGCCCAATTGCCTCGCGGTGCCGAGGTGGAAATGGATGCTGTTCTGGAACTCAATGCCAGATAAGTCATAAACCCGGAGAATATCCGGGTTTTTTTGCGTGTCGCCAAATAAGCCTGTGCTTGCCCTTAGGCTGGATGCTTGGCCGGTCGATAAGGGGAATATTCCGTCGGTGTAACCAATGTGTCGTGAAAAATAATGAAAAAAAACAATGAACCTGTTACCGCGCTGATTTTGTCCGGGGGCGGGGCGCGCGCAGCGTATCAAGTGGGCGTGCTGCAGGGCTTGGCAGATATTTTTCCCAAGCACAGCCCTAATCCCTTTCCTATTTTGTGTGGCACCTCTGCCGGGGCGATCAATGCTGCGGCGATGGCGATTTACGCTGCCCAATTTCGTGAGGCAGTATGGCGTTTGGTGCATGTCTGGGCCAATTTCCACGTGGATCAGGTATTCAGGGCGGGCTTTGGCGGCCTGAGCTTAAGCGCATTGCGCTGGTTGGGAACGCTGACCGGTGGCATCGGTGGAAATCAGCCGGTTTCCCTGCTGGATCGCACACCGTTGGCGCATTTGCTCAGTCAATACATGCCGTTTGAGCAAATTTCACAAACGATCAAAGATGGGCACGTCAGAGCACTGTGCCTGACAGCATCGAGTTATTCTGGTGGTGAGACTGTTTCGTTTTTTCAGGGCGACGAAAGTATCGAGCCCTGGGTTCGCAGTCGTCGGGTCGGGGTAAGAGACACCATAGGCATTGAGCACTTACTAGCGTCGTCGGCGATTCCGTTCGTTTTTGCGCCGCAGCGTATCGGTGACGAATACTTTGGTGACGGCTCAATGCGGCAAACGGCGCCGCTCAGCCCAGCGATGCACCTGGGAGCCGATCGGTTGGTGGTGATCGGGGTGCGCCACATAGATACAGCTCCGGTGGTGGCAAGACGGCACAAAGAGCCGTCATTGGGTGAGGTGGCAGGTCATGTGCTGGACAGTATTTTCTTGGATACGCTGGACGTGGATGTTGAGCGGGTGCAGCGTAACAATCGTTTCATTGAGCAGATTCCCAACAAACATTTGCCCGAAGACAGCGCGACCCTGCGTCCGGTAGATGTGCTGTTTATTTCACCATCTCAGGATTTATACAAAATCGCCGAAAAACACGCGCAGTTGATGCCGTTGAGTGTGCGCTTTTTCTTGCGTGCACTGGGTGTGAAAAATGAGCGTGGCTCAAATTTGCTGAGTTACCTATTGTTTGAAAAAGCATATTGCAGAGATCTCATCGCACTGGGATACGCGGATACTCTGGCCAGACGCAAGGAAATTTGTGAATTTTTCGGTTTGTGCGAAGAGCACGGCAAAAAAGTTGATAAATTTTATTAGCCTTTAAGAAAGCGTTAAGACCTACCCCGTTAAATAGACCCATCAGCAACGTGTCGACCGCAGGGGGATGTGGGGCTGAGCGATAATAATAAGAAAAAGCGCTACAAATCATAACAATAATAACAACACCAATGTTTAGTGGTACCCAAACATCACTGAACACAGAGCGTGCTTTCCCCTCTTGCCTGCCAAGAGGGGGAATTTCTTCTCCCCACATGGCTTTTCTCCTTTCTCCCCGGTTCTTTTGCTAAACTCTGCTACCTTTCGGTTGATGCAATTCGATAATTTCCAGGAGTACATTTTTTCCCATGAATATTTCTCAGCAGATTGCCAGCGAACTGCAGGTGTTGCCTGCGCAGGTATTGGCCGCCGTCAAGTTGCTGGATGAAGGGGCAACGGTCCCGTTTATTGCCCGCTATCGTAAAGAAATGACCGGTGGACTGGACGATACCCAGTTGCGTAACCTGCAAGAGCGTCTGGTTTACCTGCGCGAACTGGAAGATCGTCGCGAAACGGTGCTCAAAAGCATCGAAGAGCAGGAAAAGCTGACCCCCGAGCTCAAAGCCGCCATTTTGGCTGCGGATACCAAGCAGCGCCTGGAAGATTTGTATCGCCCCTACATGCCCAAGCGCCGCACCAAGGGCCAGATCGCTCGCGAAGCAGGGCTGGAGCCATTGGCCAAAGCGCTGCTGGCCGATCCGAAGCTGGACCCCGAAACCGAGGCTTTGCCCTACATCAACAAAGACAAAGAAGTGCCCGATGCCAAGGCTGCGCTGGATGGTGCCCGGCAGATTTTGATGGAAGACTTTGCCGATGATCCCGAGCTGTCGGGCAAAGTGCGTGACTATCTGTGGGCCAATGCCAAGTTGCAATCCAAGGTGGTGGCCGGCAAGGAGCAGGAAGGCGCGAAGTTCTCCGACTATTTCGACGCCGCTGAAGCCATTGCCAATTTGCCGTCTCACCGTGCGTTGGCGCTGTACCGTGGTCGCGCCGAAGGCATTCTGCAACTGAATCTGGTGATGGACGAAGGCGACGAGCTGGACAAGTCGGCCAACGAAAGCACCAGTTGCGAGCTGAGCATCGCCAAGCACTTTGGCATCAGCAACCAAGGTCGCCCAGGCGACAAATGGTTGGCTGACACCGCCCGCTGGGCCTGGCGGGTGAAAATGTTCACTCGTCTGGATACCGAATTGAAAATGAAGCTGCGCGAAGCGGCCGAAGCTGAAGCGATCAAGGTATTTTCTACCAACCTGCACGATCTGCTGATGGCGGCTCCGGCTGGCGCGCGCGTGACCATGGGTCTTGACCCCGGTTTCCGTACCGGCGTGAAGGTCGCGGTGGTGGATAACACCGGGAAAATGGTCGATACCGCGCAGATTTATCCGCACGAGCCACAACGCCAGTGGGATCAGGCGCTGTTGACTCTGGCGGCACTGGTGATGAAACACAAGGTCGAGTTGATTGCCATCGGCAACGGTACCGCTTCGCGGGAAACGGACAAGCTGGCTGCCGATCTGATCAAGGCCTACCCGCAAGCCAAGCTGACCAAGATTGTGGTCTCCGAGGCAGGTGCTTCGGTGTATTCCGCCTCGCAATTGGCGGCGGACGAATTCCCCAATCTGGATGTGTCGCTGCGTGGTGCGGTATCGATTGCGCGTCGTCTGCAGGACCCGTTGGCGGAACTGGTGAAAATTGATCCCAAGTCCATCGGCGTAGGCCAGTACCAGCACGACGTTAACCAAAGCCAGTTGATGCGCAGTCTGGAAGGCGTGGTCGAGGACTGCGTGAACAGCGTGGGCGTGGACGTGAACATGGCGTCACCAGCGCTGCTCAGCCAGATTTCCGGTCTGAACAAAACCCTGGCGAAAAACATTGTCGATTACCGCGATGCCAACGGCGCGTTCAAAACCCGCAAACAGCTGTTGGACGTGCCGCGTCTGGGTGCCAAAGCCTACGAACAGGCTGCCGGATTTTTGCGCATTCCCGATGGCGACAATCCGTTGGATGCGTCTGCAGTGCATCCCGAGGCTTACCCGGTGGTGCAGCGCATTCTCGATACCACCGGCAAGGATATCCGTGGTTTGATCGGCGACAGCGCGTTTCTGAAAAAAATCGATCCAAAGAAATTTACCGATGAAACCTTCGGTGAACCCACTGTGCGCGACATTCTGTCCGAGCTGGATAAGCCGGGCCGTGACCCGCGTCCAGAATTTAAAACCGCCGAATTCAAAGAGGGTGTGGAAAAGGTCAGCGACCTGCGCCCTGACATGATTCTGGAAGGCGTGGTGACCAACGTCACCAACTTTGGCGCGTTTGTCGACATCGGCGTACATCAGGATGGTTTGGTACACATCTCTGCGTTGGCGGACAATTTCGTCAAGGACCCGCGCAGCGTGGTCAAGGCCGGTGACGTGGTGAAAGTGAAAGTGCTGGAGGTGGATATTCTGCGCAATCGCATTTCACTGACCATGCGTATGACCGACAATGCCCGCGAGCACCAGGCACAGCAGGGCGCGGCGGGTGAACGTCTCCCCATGTCAAAAGCCAAGGCGCAGCGTGCCAATCGTCAGCCAGAGCAGACAGGTATGGGTGCGTTCGCGGCAGCGTTTGCCAAGGCCAAGACCAAGGCATAATGATGACCGGTGCGGGAAAGGATTCCCGCTAATCTTCTGTTGTTGCGGGACGATAACTGGGGAACTATCCTATATTAGAGTTATCTAATTTTGTCGTGGCGGCAGAACCGATGTCGCATCCCTTTATCTACAGGAGAAAACCATGAAAAAACAAATAATTGCAGTCGCGTTAGCGGTTTCCGGATTGTTCGCAGGTAATGTACTGGCCTGCGGTGGTGATGGTTCGGGCATGCATATTGGCAAGGTGGTGGCCATAGATAGTTCGGGAAAAACTTTTACAATCAAAGACATGGAATCACAAAAGCCCATTACGTTTAATGCCAGCGACAAGCTGTTGGCGATGGTGCAAAAGCGGGGCGGTACCTTGCAGGTTCACTACGAGCAGAACGACGAAGGCGCACTTAAGGCCGTCAGCATAAATTAATGTTTTTACGGCCCTTTTTCCGCGTGCTTGGCGGTGGTGGAAAAAGGGCCGGCTTTTCCTCCGGTTTGCTAATAGCATCACGTTTTACAGCCCAGTTGCCCATTAAATCGCCATCTTGGTGGCCGATAACCTTAGTGAACAATCGGACCCCATGAGGTGATTTGTGGAAATGAGCGTCTCTTCAGGTGTAACACACCAATTATCCCAGCAAAAAGTGGGTGACGCAGTCGGCGTGCAGGTCGCTAAAAAAGCGATGGACATTGAGGCGCAAAACGCGATTACTCTGGTTCAATCTGCCGCTCAAGCTGCGCCATCCAAGTCAGCTACAGAGGCCCATCTGGGCCAGAATCTGGACCTGATGGTGTAGAAAGTTTTGTTGATTGAAAGTGAAAGCAGCGCCTTCGGGCGCTGCTTTTTTTTGTTTGGTTGACCTGTCTTTGACTTTGCCACACACTTTGGCCTGACCGAAAACAAAAAGGAAAACCCGTGGCAGAACAATCACCAATGCTAGATGCGCAAACCCTTTACGTGGATGCGCTGCCCCTGCGTTCATTGGCCAGAGAAACCATTTCGTTGGAAGCCGCACTGGGTCGAGTTCTCGCCAGTGATCTGGTTGCCCCCATGGACGTGCCGCCATACCCGCGCGCGATTGTCGAAGGCTACCTGGTGGCCACCGATGAAACCAAGCCTGCCGGCGATGCTTCACCGATAGGCTTCAACATTACGGGCAAAGTTCTGCCAGGCGATGCGGTCTGTCCCAAACCCGAGCCGGGCACGGGTATCGAAGTTGTGACCGGTTCGATTGTGCCTGCCGGCAACTACAGCATTGTGCGCATGTGGGAAGTCAAGATTGAGGGCGCGCGTTTCAGCATCACGCGTCCTTTTCCGCCGGGCTTTTTCATCGAGGCGCAGGGATGTGATCTGAAAAAAGGCAGCGTAGTGTTGGCCGCCGGCCACAAGTTGACGCCCATGGACATCGGCAATATCGCCAGCCTCGGCATCAGCCAGATTGAGGTGGTGAAACAGCCAAAAATAACGATTTTTGCCTCCGGTGACGAAGTGATTCCCTACACCGACAAGCCCAAGCCCGGCTGCATCTTTGACTGCAACTCCGTCATGTTGGCGGCAGCGGTCAGTGAGGCCGGCGGAGTGGCGGTCCAGGGCGGCATTCAGGGCGATGATTTTGCTGCCTTCGTCGCCACAGTACGTACCGCGTTGAGCAATTCAGACATGGTGGTGATCTCCGGTGGTACGGCGGTAGATGGCCGTGACTTCATTTCGGATCTGATTCGCGAAGTCGGGACGTTGGTGGTCGACGGGGTGAAAATGCGCTCCGGTCGTCCGCTGATCATGGGGCACGCCAAGGGTAAGCCGATTGTGTGCGTCGCAGGTCATCCACCCGAAGCCTTGCGCGGCTTCGCCTTGTTCGGCGTTGCGGCAATTAACAAAATCAGTGGTCGCGAGGTCGATTTGCCTGAAGACCCAAATCCGCCAGCGCCGATGCCGACGCGCTAGCGGCTGGAGTGGTCGATATCTGAGCAATTTTGCGAGCTGTGTCCCAGTTTGAATGGAATTTAACCAGAAAGGTGCACAGTTCACAGGGAAATTCCCTGTCAGGGCGATACATGGGGTATCACCCAACAGAGGAGTGAAGTGAGATGGACGCGAACGTAACCCATGATTTAGGCACGCTGTATCTGCTTTTGGGCGTTATTGCGGTCATCGCCCTGGCGGTCGTGATGAATATCGAAGCCTTGAGTGGTGGGGCGAAGTTGTTGCTGGTGACGCTGGTGGTGGCGGTGACGGTCAGTGTTGGTCACTATCAGTACCGGCAGCAATCCGGCGGTGTTGAGCAAACAGTTGCTTCGGCAAAAGATGCAGGTGAAGCGTTTGGCCACATCGTGCGACAATTGCGGCAGTAAAGCACTTTGAAGTGGAATGCGAAAAGAAGGGCCTTCGGGCCCTTTTTTGTTTTTAAAACAGGATGGTGGTATGGATTTGCAGCCTTTGTTGGCGATCATCAAACAGGTCGCGCGAGAAGAACTGGTGCCGCGTTTTGCCAAGGCAACGCGATCGTTGAAGGCCGATGGCAGTATCGTGACCGAAGCGGATTTGATCGCTCAGCAGCGGATTTCCGATGCGCTGGCGCAGTTGTATCCCGACTACGATTTTTTGGGCGAGGAAATGTCACCAGACCAGCAACAACGCATGCTGGAATCGGACAAGCCTTGCTGGTGTCTGGACCCGCTGGACGGCACGTCTAATTTCGCCGCCGGGATCAGTTATTTTTGCGTATCGTTATCGTTGATCGAAGACGGCAAAGTGAAATTGGCCGTGGTGTACGACCCGATGCGCGATGAAATGTTTGCGGCCGATGAAAACGGTGCAACCCTGAATGGCGAGCCGCTGGTGCTGCAGGATAGTGGTTTGCCGATTCGCCAAAGTATTGCACTGGTGGATTTGAAACGCCTGAAAAAACCGCTGCAGTACAAGCTGGTGGATGCTACGCCGTATGCGTCTCAGCGCAGCTTTGGGTCGGTGGCGCTGGACTGGTGCTGGCTGGCCGCTGGCCGGGTGCACCTGTATCTGCACGGTCGTTCCAACATTTGGGACTATGGTGCGGGGAATTACATTTTTACCCAGGCCGGCGGGCGTTCATGCACGCTGGATGGCGAGCCGGTGTTTGTGGCGGCGATGACGCCGCGCTCGTGCGTGGGCGCAGTCGATCAATCATTGTTTGCCCAGTGGTGCGAATTTCTCGACATCAACGAGCCGCGCTGATTCCGTTTTCCGTGTCAGGCAGTTCCGCCAGCAGTTGGGCAAAGCCAGGCACGGAAAAAAAGTCCGGATTCAATTGTGTGACCCGCTTGGACGAAGGTTTGCCGATGTGCAGCAGATGCGTGAAGCCCGCGCGCTTGGCCGACTGCAGCACCGACAAGGTGTCATCGGCAAACAAGGTGCGCTGGATATCGTAGGGTTCATGTTGCTGTAGCCTATCCCAGAACTCGACATTTTCCTTGGGCAGTCCCACTTGGTGCGAGGTGATGATCGCGTCGAACTGCGATTGCAGACCGGTGTGCTGCATTTTCAGCGCGACAACTTTCGGGTGAGCGTTGGTCATCAGCACCAGTCGTTTGCCTTGCGCACGCATCCGCTGCAAAAACTCCAGAACACCATCGTGAATGGCAATCAGGTGGGCGACCTGATTTTTCAGCTCTGCCACGTTCAGTCCCAATTCCCGCGACCAATAATCGACGCAATACCAGTCCAGCGTGCCCTTGGTGGCTTCGAATTTAGGTGCCAGTTCGCGACTGGCTTGCTCAATGGTGAGCTGGTGATGACTGGCGTAGGCTTCCGGCAAAAAATCCTGCCAAAAATGATCGTCAAAATGCAGATCCAGCAGGGTGCCGTCCATATCCAGAAAAATGCAGTCGATGGTTTGCCAGTCAAACATGACGATGAATAGTCCTCGGCCGAAAGAAATAAGTCGTTATAATCAGTGCTGGCGCAAGCAGGCTCACATCCAACCACGAGGCAGTCATGAGCGAAAACGAAGAAGTCAGCGTTCCCATTGTAATGTGTTTTTCAGGCGCTGATCCAACCGGCGGTGCAGGAATTCAGGCCGACATCGAGACGCTGGCGAGCATGGGTTGCCACGCGGTACCGGTGATTACCGCCTTGACGGTGCAAGACACGCAGGATGTGAAAGGCTACTCCCCTTGTGATTTGAGCATGATTACCGAGCAGGCCAGAGCCGTGCTGGAAGACATGCCGGTGGATGCTTTCAAGATCGGCATGCTGGGCAGTATCGAGGCGGTGGAGGCGGTGCACTCCATCTTGCGCGACTATCCGGACATTCCGCTGGTGTTTGATCCGGTGTTGGCTTCCGGGGCGGGGACGCCGCTGGCCAGCGGCGATTTTATTGATGCGATTGTCAGTCTGCTGTTGCCGGAAACCACGATTTTTACCCCCAACAGCATAGAGGCGCGCGCTATCGCCCAAGGTGCGGACAGTCCCGAGGCCTGTGCCCATGAGCTGCTGGAAATGGGAGCCGAGTACGTGCTGATTACCGGCACGCACGAAAATACCGAAAAAGTGCGCAACTTGCTGTTCACCAATCATCGCCTGCTGGACACGTTTGAGTTTCAGCGCTTGCCGCACAGTTATCACGGTTCGGGTTGTACCCTGGCATCGGGCATTGCCGGCCTGCTGGCGCAGGGCCTGGACCCGTTGTCAGCGGTGCATGAAGCGCAGGAGTTTACCTGGCAGGCGCTCAAACATGGCCGCCGCGTGGGCATGGGGCAGTATTTACCCAACCGTTTTTTCTGGGCGCAACACGGTACGCCGGACGAAGATTGATGGCTCGGATTCATGGGTTGTACGCGGTGACGCCGGATAGCGATCAGCCGCAGCGTCTATTGCAACAGGTGGCGGCGGCATTGGCTGGTGGCGCTCGCGTGCTGCAGTATCGCGACAAGATCAATGAACCTGCGGTTCGTCTCGACACCGCGCGGCAAATCCGGGCGCTGTGCGATGCGACCGGCGCGACGTTCATCATCAATGATGACGTACAACTTGCCCTGGCCTGCGGTGCCGATGGCGTACACGTGGGCAAGGATGATCTGGCGTTGGAGCAGGCCCGCGTAGCGTTGCCCGACAAGATCATCGGCGTGTCCTGCTACAACCAGTTGCAGCGTGCGCAGGACATGGCCGCAAGGGGCGCAGACTACGTCGCTTTTGGCCGGTTTTTTCCATCCAAAACCAAACCCAATGCCGCCCAGGCCGAGCTGGAATTATTACGCCGCGCGCGGGTCGAACTGTCGTTGCCGATAGTAGCGATTGGCGGAGTGACCATCGATAACGCAGCGCAACTACTGGCCGCCGGCGCAGACAGTGTGGCGGTGATCGATGACCTGTTCAGTGCAGCGGATATCGAAGCCCGCGCCAGCGCCTATGCGGCGCTTTTTGCGTGATATACTGGCCGCAACGCAACAAGAACTGATTAAAAAGGAAAGATCATAATGACCCGTTCTCACGATTTGTTTGTCCAGGCCCAGAAGACTATTCCCGGCGGCGTGAATTCGCCGGTGCGCGCGTTTAAGGGCGTGGGCGGTGATCCGATATTTTTCGCCAAGGGCGAAGGCGCGTATCTGTACGACGAAGATGGCAACAAATATATCGACTACGTGGCCTCCTGGGGACCAATGATTGGCGGTCATTCGCATCCTGACGTGATCAAGGCAGTGCAGGAAACCGTGGCCAAAGGTCTGGGTTTTGGTGCGCCGACCTCGATTGAAACCGTGATGGCGGAAAAGGTTTGTGAGCT
Organism: Gammaproteobacteria bacterium; assembly: GCA_029884425.1. Classification (NCBI taxonomy): domain Bacteria; kingdom Pseudomonadati; phylum Pseudomonadota; class Gammaproteobacteria; species Gammaproteobacteria bacterium. Next base: position 83,607 of record JAOUHV010000006.1, on the reverse strand, counting down.
GGTGCCCTCCTGCGAAATGGTGCGCATGGTCAGCTCCGGTACCGAGGCAACCATGACGGCGATTCGCCTGGCGCGCGGTTATACCGGTCGCGACAAGATCGTGAAATTCGAAGGCTGCTACCACGGCCACTCAGATTCTCTGCTGGTGAAAGCCGGCTCCGGCGCGCTGACCCTGGGTGTACCTACTTCACCGGGTGTACCTGCGTCGCTGGCCGAGCACACCATTACCCTGACCTACAACAACATCGACGAAGTGAAGCAGGTGTTCGCCGACATTGGCAACCAGATCGCCTGTATCATCGTCGAGCCTGTGGCCGGCAACATGAACTGCATGCCGCCGGTGCCTGGCTTCCTCGAAGGTCTACGAGAAGTGTGTGACAAGAGCGGCGCAGTGTTGATTTTCGACGAAGTCATGACGGGTTTCCGTGTGGCTCTGGGCGGTGCGCAGCAGCACTATGGCATCAAGCCTGACCTGACCACGCTGGGCAAGGTCATCGGTGGTGGTATGCCGGTGGGTGCGTTTGGTGGCAAGCGTGAAATCATGCAGAAAATCGCGCCGCTGGGTCCGGTTTATCAGGCGGGCACGTTGTCCGGAAACCCTGTTTCCATGGCAGCGGGTCTGGCGACCCTGAAGATTGCCTCCAAGCCTGGTTTCCATGCTGAACTGTCACGTTTGGCCAAGCTGTTGTGCGAAGGCCTGGAGCAGCGCGCCAAATCGGCGGGCATTCCGCTGACCACCAATCAGGTGGGTGGCATGTTTGGTTTCTTCTTCAGCAAGGACAAAAAAATCACGACCTTCAAACAGGTGACCGAGTGCGACATGCCACGCTTCCAGAAGTTTTATCACGGCATGCTGGAGCATGGCGTGTATCTGGCGCCCTCTGCCTATGAGGCAGGCTTTGTTTCCGGCGCACACACCGATGCACACATTCAGGCGACTCTGGATGCGGCGGAAAAGGTCTTTGCGACTCTTTAAACCCTACCCACTTTTGGCGGCCACAACCGTGGCCGCCGCACTCATTGTTGTCCTGTGATGGATATCTCCGTACTGCAAAACTTTTTTGACTGGCTCAGCAATCATCCTGGTTGGGCGGGCTTCTTTGTGTTCTTGATCGCGCTTACCGAGTCGCTGGTGGTGGTGGGGCTGGCGATGCCGGGCACCATTGCGATGATTGGTGTGGGTGCGTTGATCGGCGCGGGGATTTTGCCGTTTTGGGAGATGGCGGTATGGGCCATGTTCGGTGCCGTGGCCGGCGATGCCATCAGTTATTGGGTGGGTAATCACTATCGCGACCGTCTGCAGCAATCCTGGCCATTTAACAAGCGACCACAACTGCTGAATATCGGTATCGATTTTTTTGCCAAGCACGGTGGCAAGAGTGTGTTGCTGGGTCGCTTTTTCGGACCTGTCAGACCGATCATTCCCGCCGTTGCGGGCATGCTGGAAATGCGCAAATGGCGTTTTCTGGGCGTAAATGTGTTGTCGGCGGTGATCTGGGCGCCGGTGACTTTGTTGCCAGGAGTGGTGCTGGGGGCGTCGCTGACCTTGGCGGCCTCGGTGGCAGGTCGGTTGGTGATGTTTGTTGGTTTGTTGCTGATTTCATTGTGGCTGGTGGTGTGGATCTGCTGGCGGCTGTTTCGCTTCTTTTCGCCACGCGCGCAGCGCATGATTGAGTTTTTGCTGACGTGGGCAACGCGGCATCCGGTTGTTGGTTCGTCGGTGGTGGCGACGGTTGAGTCAGGATATTCATCGCTACGCGGATTGTGGTTGGTTGCCTTGCTGGCGTTGGTGCTGATGGCGCCGGTATTGGTGGTGTACGTTTGGTTGGCAGGCTCGTTACCGACTGCGCTGGATGTGTCATGGCAGCAATATATGCAGGGTCTGCACAATCCAGCGGTGGATCCGTTGATGTTGATTGGCTACCAGCTATTTTTCCAGTGGCCGGTGTTGTTGACGATGCTGGCGTTGCTGACGGTGGGCAGTGTTGCCCTGCGCCAGCCTGGTGTGATCGTGCATGTGCTGATGGCGCTGGGACTGGTTGGTTTGATGCTGACAGTATTGGCTCAGGTTACGCAGGTGCCATTGGCGGAGCACGCGACGGACGAAGGGCTGAATCTGCTGCTGACGATGATGATGACCTTGCTCGGTTTGCTGGCGGTCATTGCCAGCGGCAGTCTGCCACAAAAGTTACGCTGGGTGCCATACGCTATTGCCTCAATGCTGGCGCTGATGGCGTTGACGACGGCGATGTATTTTTCCCAGGGCTGGTTGAGCGAGCTGTTTGTTGCCTGGTTGTTGGCAGCAATGACCATCGGTATCGTGGGCGTGGCGCTGCGTCGGCATGGTTTGATGTCGGTGCGGTTGTCTGCAGTGGTTGGCGTGGTGCTGGTGGCCATGGGCGCTGTGGTTGTTGGTATTGGCGACAACTCGTGGAGGGCGCAGCAACTGCAGCTGTTTTCGCCGCCTGCCAAGCTGCAGATGGTCAATCAGGAAACTTGGCAGCAGCAGACGTGGCAGCAGTTGCCGCGCAATCGACAAGATCTGGGGGCGCATGCGCGGCAAGTGATGCATCAGTGGGCGGCCAGTCGCGAGCAGATTGATCAGGCTATGCGTCAGGCTGGTTGGCAATCGCCGATGGCGCTGGATGAGCGCAGTTGGTTGCGTTGGTTTGCTGCCGAAAATGATTTGCGCCAATTGCCGTTGTTACCGCGGGTCCATGATGGTCAGTATGAGCAGTTCAAGTATCTGCGGCAAACACCGGAAGGTGTGCAGGTGATGCGTTTTTGGCAAAGCCAGTACCAGGTGGCGGACAAGCCGATCTACCTGGTGAGTGTTAGCTACGAGGATTTGGATCAGTCGCTGTGGATGCTGGCGATACCACGAACCACCACGATCCCTGTGCAGGCAGAACAGTGGCTGACGGGGCTGGCGTCGATGCAATTTGTCAAAACCGCAGACGGACGCTGGTTGCTTTGGCCGGAGAAAATATGAAAAATCGACCATTTTTTTTGCGGCTGGGATATGCGCTCAGTGGAATTATTGCTGCGCTGCGCCAAGAGAATAGTTTGAAAACGCAGGCGGTGTTCGCGGTCATGGCGTTCGTTGCGCTGCTGGTGCTGCAACCGGAGCCAATCTGGTGGGCGTTGGTGATTGTGATGATGGCGCTGGTGATGGCGGCGGAGTTATTCAACACGGCGCTGGAAGCATTGTGCGACTATGTTCAACCCGAGCATCACGCAACGATTGGCTACATCAAGGATGTTGCCGCCGGCGCTGTCTGGTTGTTAAGTGTTGCGGCGGCGGTGGTTGGTGTTTTGATGATTTACAGCACGCTGCCTAATTGGCAGTGATCGCTGCTTGTTTTGTTGGGTTGTGAAGTTCTTCGGATTTTTGAAGTTCTAACAACGCAACGGTACGAGGCTTGCCCATGGTGAGCTGGCCATTGATGACCGCGCCGCGCTGAATGGAAATGGCGGGAGCCATGATGTTGCCACGCACAACCGCTGATTCAGTAAGTGTCAATTGTTCGTGAACGGTGATATTGCCGTGTACCTTGCCTTCAATAGTTAAGCGCGCTGCGTTGATATCGCCTTTCCAGTGGCCATCGGCGCCGATCTGAAGATGTCCCTGGACATTGCCGTCGCCATGCATTTCGCCAAAAAATTGAATTTCGCCATCGTAGTTGATCTGGCCGATAAGTGATGAGCCAGCAGGAATGTGCATATAAGTCACTCTTTTCTGAAAAATCATGGCGGATACTCCCTTCGCGCAAATTACTACGATAAATGTGGATATTGAGTGTAGCAGAGCTCGCGCGAAAGAGGTATTGCAACTTCGTGAATATCGGATGACGATTAACGGAAATCTAGGTGCAGCATTCTTCCGCGTGTTTTATCTGAAATTTCCTGATACGAGCGCGTGGTTTCAGGATCTGATCTTCCAAGCGGTAAGGCGAACACCGGGCTGGGAATTTCTGAGTAAAGAATCGTGTCATTGCCTGGTTCATCGCCCACTAAAATGTAAGCGCCAGGTGGTGGTGCATTGCGTGCCGCAACACGAAATGCTTTACCAATAGTTTCGAAGTTTCCGCCAAATGGTGCACCGCTCATCAAGCTATCGAACATGGCCCCCATGGTTCCGGTGTAAGTCTCTGCTTGGTTATCAGAAAACCAAGTGATGGCACTGAGTCGCTTGCCTGAGCGGACTACAATGGCGCGAAGCACGGGCACCAAAAATGAGGTAAGGCCATTCATCGAGCCGGAAGCATCAATGACCAGATGCAAATCATCGCCCGGAAGATTTTTAAGGCCTTCAACAAACAGATCAAAATCTTTACGGCCAAACGTTGAGGTCTGGATGACCTTGTCCATGGCGCTACTCGATTCCGAGGACAGAATCATTTGCTCAAGTTGTCCTGCGTGTTCGGAATTGGCCAGCTCCGCAGCGGCGAGTTTATTTTTTAGCTGCTGTATTTCGGATTTTAATTTGGGAACTTCATATTCCTGTGTCATCCGCGAGGTGAGCAAAATGACCACCATCAAAAAAATGAAGGTGCCAAGCAGCAGCATGGTGAGATCTGAAAAACTCTCATAAATGCTGGTGTGAATAAAACGATGTTGCCGCCTTTTCATTGCTTGGGATTCTTTTTGGGCGCAACGTATTCTTTAAATCGTTGCCACCAGGTGCGATTGAGTGTTTGCATCAGCTGCATTTCCTGGCGCAGCAATTCACGATAATAACGCTGCAAACGCAGAGTTTCTCTCAGGCTGGTTGTGTCCTTTTCTTCACCGGAAAGTTTGTAGAGATCCTTAACCGCGTTATGAAATTCGACCAGCGAAGATTTCGAGTCATGAAAAACAAGCTGCAGGGTTTTCAATCGTTCACCTAGAGCTTCAATTTCAACATTGAGGAAGCGAACGTCGCGCTCAACGGTGGGTTTGAAATCGGCGCTTAGGTGGATCATGCAGGTTTTGGTGATGAAATCATGCAGGCTGGAAATGCCGTTTTCGGTGATCAAGGCAAAAATGCGTAACAAAACGCCGCCTAAAACAGCACCAAGCAAGGTGGTATAAAATGCGGTGCCCATACCGCCCATGGCTTTGCGCAAACCTTCAAGCAGCAAATCCTGGTCTGTACCCAGTGCGTTGAGAGAGGTTGTCAATCCAGTCAGTGTATATGTCAAACCAACGACTGTACCGATCAAACCAAGCGTAATCAGCAAATTGCCGAGCACATCAATTGCGTGGCTGATACGCAGATAAAACGCAAATTCCATGTTTAACAGAGAGTCGATGTCGGGCGACTCATTGTTCGCGGCGACGATTTTTAGCGAGGAATAAAAATTGTTAACGCTGCGCTTTTTTCGCGGGTGGCTGGGTTGAAGTGCCATCAAGCCGTCTCGCTGCGCGAGTTCTTGTTGATGAACGGCTTCAACGGATTCGGCAGTGACCATTAGTGTTAGCAACAGACTTATTGCAACACCAAACAGAAATAAAGCGGTAATGATCCAGGTGATACGGCTTTGGTCCTGGCGGAAAAATTCCAGGATATCCGTGTCGAGATACAAGCCAAGGTAGATGGTTGTTGCGGCTGATCCCCAAATCAGCCACATGACGAACGTGCGGTATGCCCAATTCATACGGTTATCCTTATTGTTGTGCGCGCTATGGTGCGCGCACGTTTGTTATTCTCAGGATGAATGGCTAAGTGGGTGAATCTGTACTGGCGCCGGTATCCTGCATGTTATTAGGTTTAGCTTGTGTGTCCACGGGTGGTCGATAATGTTTCAGTTCGACCTTGTGCTCTCTGACTTCGACGATGACACCCGCTTTCATGAAGGCGATGGTTTCTGTTGCGCCGGTTAACTCGGCAATGTCGTTGGCGAGAGCTTTATTTTTTTCAAGATTCTGATCGAAAACCAGATGAGTCACGCTCTGCAAGTATGGTACGAAATCAGCCGGATTTTCCGTTGCAGGCGGTAATGGCAGCACGTCGCGTTTAACTGCGAGCATGGTACGGCCAGGCCATTGGCTGGCAGCGCGGAAAGGTTTGCTCTCGTCGGCAGCAACATCCGCAAGTTCACGAATTAGCTCATCCTCAGGCGATAATACCTCTAGCTTCAGTGAGTAGTAGTGGGTCTTTGCTTCCATCATGCAATAGGTTGCAACGACGAAAGAAAGCACGGCAACGATACCGCGTTGTCCCCAGAATGAGTGTTTGCCCACGCGTTGATTGAGTAAAATAAGCAGATGGACGCCGCGATACAGTGCCAACGCAATTGCAATGGTGGCCCAGGCTTTATCCGCAGCGACCAAGCCGATAATTGTGGACAGAGCCAAGAGTGAGGCAAGAAAATCTTGTGTCAGAAATTGGCGGTCAAATATCAGAACCGCAACGATGGCTGTCGAGGCAATGATGCCGACGGTCCAGTTCAGATCGGCGATACTCCAAAGCACGCTGCCCTGCATCGCCGACGCCAGAGCGTATACCGGATTGGCAAGCCAGGAAGTATTTTCCCAGCCCCCCTTCAGCGAAAATGCAAGCAACAGCGCGATGACGATGCCTATGTATATGTGAAGGCCGGTTTTATGTGCGTCGGGAAAACGATACCAGCGCCAAGCCAACAGGAGGGGATAGGCGATGGCCAGAGGGTGAATTGTGAACAGCACTGCAATCCACAGCATTTGCGAGAAGTACCAGCCACCAAAATAGCGAGGTTTGGCGCGATAGGCATGATCGAGCCAGGCACCAACGGCAAAGCCCAGCAGCAGATAGGCTGCAGCACCTAATGAATCAATTTGATTTAAAACAGCGGGCGACAGTAAAAGTAATGCGCTGGCCAAAATGGCGGATTCACTGCTCGTAGTGCGACTGGCCCAGCGATGCAGCATGAAGACCGCAAGTGCCATCATAATAATGGCCATCACTTTGGCCGCGACCATGCTACCTGTCCAATAGGCGCCAATGGGCACAAAAAGCAGAGCGCGGAAATCAGGCACTCCAAAAATTACGACAGGGTTAACGATGTTATCTGAGACTGTCCAGTTAAGGAGAAGCCCGCGGGCTGCGTTTTCATCGATCCCGTAAGGAGTAAAATTAACCAGTTGCAAACCCAGCAACAAAATTGCCCAGGTAGATAGTGCGATAATTCCCCAGTATTTCTCAAAAAAAACGGTTACTTGAGAATTCATGGATTGCTTGTGCTCCATTTTGTGTTACTTTTTGGTCAGGCTGGAAGCATAGCGGAAAAGTTGGGTAGCGTCATCCACGGTTGTGGATGGATGTCGACCGCATAAAACAGCTAAACTCCGTAAACCGCCGAGTTTGACCAATACTCGTTTTTGAAAGCGGTAACGTGTTGACAGCTTATATTTTTGATGGTTGAATGGCGTGCTAAGTGGTGCCATATCACTGATTGGTTAAAAAACGACTACAACTAGAGGGAGGTGGGGTCGTGTTACAAACTGAAGCGGTTGCAATAATCTACCTCTTATGGTTCGTTGGGGCATTCGTCCTAGCTTGGTTGATGCTCAAGCTGAACTCATAAGAAACGAAAACAAAGCAACATAAATTTTTAATAATACTTTCGAGCTTCTTCTTTGTTGATAAAAGGGTGCGCTTTTATCAGCAGGTTAAGAGAGGCTGATTTTGGGAGCTAAATTGGGAGGGCTTCTAGGTATGCGACGTTTACTGACTGCTGTTTCTGCTGCAGCTTTAGTGCTTGGCATTGTCGCGCCTTCGGTTGTAAGCGCGAGTGCACAGTACCCGCGCGGCAACGGCGATATCGCCAATGGCAAGAATATTTATACAAGTGGTAAGGGTGATGTTCCAGCGTGTGCTTCCTGTCATGGTGCTGATGGCATGGGTCAGGATGCAATGGGTACGCCTCGTTTGGCTGGTCAGTTTGCAGTTTTCTTGCGTAAGCAGCTAGAAGATTTTGCGACAGACAAGCGTGAAGATGGAACCATGTTTGCCATGAATGGCATCGCCAAAGGTATGACTGCTAAAGATCGTAATGATGTTGCGACCTACTTGGAGTCAATTGCGGTGGTTGATGATGGTCGTCACGGCTCTGACCTGAATGCACTGAGAGATGCAGGCGCGATTCCTGTTGGTGCGACCCACAAGGGTAAGTCAATCGTTGAATGGGGTCAAGGTAATCGCCAGAATCCATTGTCTGCGTGCCGTTCATGTCACGGTTACAATGGTCGTGGTGCTCCCCCCCTCTATCCTCGTATCGGTGGTCAGAAGTACGTATACATCGTGAATCAGCTGAAAGCTTTCCGCGATGGCGTGCGTAAGAATGATGCACAGAGCCAAATGCAGATTATCGCTTCTCGCATGACAGATGAAGATATCTATAATGCGGCTGCATATCTGACAACTGCTAGCGACTATAGTAGCGGTAACTTCTTCACTCCTTATGACAAAGAGCGCTATAACGGTAAATAATACCGATGTAGCTGAATCTTGAATAAGGTTGGCAAAATAGGAAGGCGGGCCTTAAGCTCGCCTTTCTTTTTGGGTGAAAAAAGAGAAGGGTACCAACTATACTGTGTCCTTAGTGCTCCCCCCCCCTAAATTGGTGTGTTTCTGACTATGGCGAAGAAAAAGCAACCGCTAAAATCCGGCGAAAAGATTTTGTTGATTGTGTTTGCAGTGTTTTTTTTGTTGGCCATGATTGCGTACGTTGGCCTTGAAACAGTTCGGCATAATAAAGAAGGTCCGATGTTTGAACAGAATACCTTTTTTGATTTTTCTGAGGTCGGCAAAGAAGGATACACATTGTATCGAGAGGCGCGCTGCAACTCGTGTCACCGCGCGGTTCGTTCTGGCACAAGCATGGGCTTGGTTCTTGATGGAATTGGTTCCAAATACTCAAGGGAGTGGTTGGAGAATTTCCTGATTAATCCAGAAAAAACATATGGTGCGCAAACGTTAGATCATGGTTTGCCGCCAAAAGAAGCTGCGTACGTTTCAGAAATGCCGAGAGAGCATTTGTACAAAATGTCGGTATTTTTGTCCGAGCTGAAGGCGAATGCGGGTTCATCGGTTGCAAAAGTGCCTCCACCTGAGCATTCGGGTTTTATCGATGGCATGGTTAAGATGTGGGCGCCGAAGGAATGGGATGAAAAATACGAAGACATCAGAGATAGGAACAACTCTGAGGAGTCGTTGTCTGAGCCTGTAAGCAAACAAAATTGAGAAGTTGGTAGATCATGAATAAACCGTGGGAACATAGCCAAGAGCTCGTATATCGAAAGTATACGCTCTGGTTTATTTACTGTTGCATTATCTATAGTCTGATCGGTTTTTCCTGGGGCGCGCTGATGGGCGGGATTGCTGAATTTCGCTATTTTGTTGATCATCGGTTGCACGGAGATTTAATCGTAAGGGGACATACTCATATCAATCTGCTGGGTTGGGTTGAGATGGCTATCTTTGGTGCGGTGTACTACATTGTGCCGCGTTTGGTTAGGCGTCCTATCTATAGTCTGCGTCTGGTAATAGTTCATTTTTGGATACATAACATTGGCCTGATAGGGATGGTTGTGTTTTTTGTTATGGCGGGTGTAATGGGTGGCATTGCAAGCGTTCAGGCGTCACCAGACGAAGTTGAAAAAATAGTCAAACCTCTGTTGGCGACGATGGGCATATTTGGCACACTGGTGCTGTTGGCGAACTGTATTTGGGCCTATAACCTTTTCCGTACTTGTGCTGGCTGGCAAAAAACCTATGCGAATAATTAAAATTTGCGGATTGCTATTGGTATTGGTGTCTTTGACGGCTTGTCTTGAGGCGCCGGAAGGTGATCTGCGTCTGGGTGAAATTGCTCCGTCATTAAGAACGAAGCATTTGGCTGACGTTGATGGCGATATGTCGAGGTTGACGACATATCGCTATCCTGATGAACGGATGTATCAATATTCGTTGGATCAGGCGCTGAAGTTCGGAAAGCCTATATTGGTTGAGTTTGCGACGCCAGGGCATTGCACTGTGTGTGACAAGCAGTTGCAAATGCTGAAGGCCATGATCAATAAATATGGCGAAGAAATCGTCTTTTTGCACATGGATCAGTATAAAAATCCAGAAGCCTTTATTGCTTACAAAGTAAAAGGTGATCCTTGGACATTTGTCATTGATGCTCAGGGCAAGGTGATATTTCGTCGTGCTGGACGGATGTTGTATGGCGAAATGGACATTGTGTTGAATAAAATAGTAAATGGCGAATCCAAGGGTTAGTAGTGATGGCAGAAAGACGATTTGATCTTCGGCAAGACCGGCGGGGGATGTATTGGGATTTGGCGCTGTATGTGCCTACTGTGATAGCGCTGGCGTCAGTCGCGTTTCAGTTGTGGTATTCAGGAAATGAGGGTTTTACGTATCTGTTAATGTTTTTGACTACGTTCATGGCGCTCATTGGCTTTAACCGAGTCGCAAAAACCCGAATGATGTGGTTGCCAAGTGCGGTGGTGTCTTTTGTGGTCTCCAAGAAGGGTGTGGTGCTCGAGACCAAGGCGGGTGAGAAGTCGGAACTGGCGCAGAATGTCCGTTTCTTCAGTGACTTTGCAGGCAAAAGTATTGCTGTAACCGGAATTGATTTGCAGGGCAAGCGACAGCAATGCATATTTCATCGGGGCCAGTTTTCAAGCGTGGCAGAATTTGATGAAGCAAAGGCGGCGTTGAGAATATTTAAGTGATTGCTAAGAATTGCGACGCTTGATGATGTCCCAGCCAAGGGCGCCGAGAATGAGTGCCCAAACTAGCGTCACTCCGATTTGAATTTGTACTTTAGTTTCATCCTCAATCAAGCCGTCTAAAAACATGTGTGGCAGGTACGAGATCATCAGTAGAGATCCGATGCCAATCAGTATGTAGACGGCACCTTCACGCGCGCCAAGCGGTTCTTTATCCTGCATGCAATAGTCCTCGTCGAAACGTACGAAATGGTCGTTATTTTTTAAAAAAAGAAAGGCGAAAATTTGACGTAGTCGGCCTCGAATGTACTTAAAAACAAGTGATATATCAAGCGAATATGCCGCAGTTTGGCGTAGTGGAAATAATGATCAGAATGGCGCGGAACTTTATTGGAGAATGTCCTTGACGGGGTTAGGTAGCTATGTCAGGATTCTCTAGTTTCTATAAATGTGGAAACCATTCTGCGGAAACTTGTGGGTGAGGGAGGATTTTCAAGCTCGCAGGGTTCTGTTGGGATCTGACTTTGATCGGAGGGTGGAATGAAAAATAAACTAACTTTGGGCAAGACCTGGTTGGTTCTTCTAGTTGCCGCATTCACAACAGGTATGGGTAATGGTAGCGTGTTCGGCGCTGCGGTTATGTGTGCTGTGGGTCGCGGTCCCTACGAGAGCTGGGGTGGCTGGGGAATGGAAGCATTCTCTATGTCTACTTTCTCAGGTTTCTTGGATTGGATGATGCTTATTTTTGGCGCTGCATTTGCTGTAATTTTGGGTGCGGCAATGTCAAAACATGGCGAAATCGAAGCGAATGGTGGCACTTCCGAATGGAAGTAAGCTGGTAGCTTGTTTAACTAACAAAATAATGAAAGGGGTATAAGATGGCGACATTTGCTGGGGCTTGTGGGATCCTTCTCGCGTTCTCAAGTATGTGGTTTTCTTGGTACCTGCTAAACAAAGTAAAAGAGTAATCTTTTGTATCTGGGGAATGCCAATTTGGGAGGTGAGATTTCATGCTGCTGAAATATCTCTTTGCCAAGAATGATGAAATTCCTGCAGGATCGGCGACGATCTTCTTCGGGTTTTCTTCAATCTTCTGGTTTGTTGTAGGGACTGGTCTGGGTTCCTTTAATGCTGCGAAGCTAGCGTTTCCAGACTTCGTAACAGGAACAGAAATGTTTGCGTTTGGTCACATGCGCCAAGTACACGTACTGGCGGTAATCGTAGGCTGGATTTCTATGGCCTTCGGTATGACCATGATGTATATGACTCCGGCTCTGGGTAATACCAAGCTGTGGTCCGAGAAATTGGGTCTGTGGACCGTATTCCTCTGGAATATCGGTTTGAGCTTGGGCTTGATTCTTCTGTGGTTGGGCTTTACTTCAGGTCGTGAATATTCTGACTTGATTTGGCCAATCGATTTGGTGGTTATCTGTGGCGTTCTGGTTCCACTGGGATTGAACGTTTGGTTGACTATCGCTCATCGTAAAACACAGGGTATCTACATCACTAACTGGTTCTTCGGTGCCTGTATCTTCATGGTTATCGTAGTGTTCACAGTTGGTACTGCGCCCGAGTTGTTCTCTCTGTCTGGTTTGACAGAGGCGTACCTGACGTTCTGGTTTGCTCACAACGTACTAGGTCTGTGGATTACACCGGTTGCTGCGGCAATTGCGTATTACACCATTCCTAAGTTGACGGGTAATCCGCTGTATTCTCACCGCGTTGGTCACCTGCATTTCTGGGCGATTATTGCGTTCTACTCAACTCCTGCATCGCATCACTTGATGTCAGCTCCTCTGCCCGAGTGGTTGAAGTCGTTTGCGTCAGTAGAGGGTGTGTTGATCCTTATCCCAGCGGTGGCGTTCGTAACTAACATCCTGCTAACCATGAAGGGTAAGTGGAGCATGTTCGTTGAGAACGTTGAGACCAAGTTCTCTATCACCGGCGTAATGTTGGCTATCCCTCTGAACATGCAGGGTGGTTTCCAGCAGACGCGTGCAATTAACTGGTACGTACATGGTACTGGTTGGATTGTGGCTCACGCGCACTTGGCTTTGTTGGGTATGTCTAGCTTCCTTGAAGCTGCTGCTGTGTACTTCGGTTTGCAGCAAATGCTTCGCCGTAAACTGTACTCTCTGACTCTGGCCAATTTGCACTACTGGTTCTTCCTGATCGGCTTCTGTATTTACTGGATCTCAATGACCATTGCTGGTCTGATTCAAGGTGCAGGTAAGATCTACGAAGTGCCGTACATCGACGTAGTTGTTGCAGAGCACCCATACATGATCGCCCGCTGGGTAGGCGGCACCATGGTATTTACTGGTAACGTTGTATGGCTCTACAACATGTGGATGACTGCTCGCGAAGGTACTTTGGTACCGCGTGGTTCTTACCCACACGAAATGGCTTACGATCGTTAAAAATCGTCTTAATTGACGGATGATAATAAAGTAGTGAATTGACCATTCCCCAGTCCTTGTTGGGCTGGGGGGCTCCGAAGATAGGGAGGAGAAATACAGTGGGCTTCAGACAATATAAATTTGGAGCGGCAGGCGTCGGTTTGATGCTGGGCTTCTCAATGTGTATTACTTTGTTTGGTCCTAGTAATGACTTTCGCTCAGGTGTATCCACTTGGGTGGGTCTGGACAAACAACTTTCTATAGGTCGCGTAGTTGGTTTCAGCTACGAGGATCCAACTGTGAGTGGTGCAGGCAAGCCGGTAACTGTGATTCTTGATAAGGATCCGCAGACAGGTGCAGCTATTGATCCGCCACAGCGTTTCTATGTTTACACTGCCGGTACGAAATTCTCTCCTGGTGTTAATCACACTGAACTGCTTGGCCCAGGCGTTGAAGAGCTGAGCTTGCAGAAAGGTAAGATTGACCAGGCCGATATTTCACGCGGTGCAGTTTTCACTGTTTCCAAGGGTGAATTCAACGGCGAAGAGATCGACTATGTCGAAAACGTAACAGCAACTCGTGGCTGGGATCCTCAGCGTACGTTGACTGCTGCCGGTGACGAAAATAGTCGCTACGTGGGTAAAGGCAAGACCATTTTCATCAGTGAAGGTTGCTGGTGGTGTCATACGCTGCTGCCTGAGCAAACTCAGGACTGGCAGATGTTCGGTGCGCCGCCCTTCCTAGGTGACTTTAATGGTGAGATGCCGACTGCGTTTGGTTCTGACCGTAAAGCTCCTGACTTGTTGCACGTTGCTGCGCGTAATTCATCACGCGAGTGGATGGAGATGCACTTCTTCAATCCTCGCTTGGTGCAGCCTAACTCTATCATGCCTCGTTATGACTACTTGTGGGGTAAGGTGGATGCAGAAGGTAACACGATTGACTATGCAAAATGGCGTAAGGAATATACTGCCTATTTGAATGGTGAATCCGTCTACGCGCCAGAAGTTCCAAAGCCAGCTGCCAATTCAGAAGTTCGTGCGCTGGTGGATTGGATTCTGACAACTTTGAAATAGGGAGGGGATGAAATGGGTCTCAAATTTGATCAACCGTTGTATTCTCTATCCGACGAGCAGACTCAGAATGAAGCACTGAAGCTGTGGGAAGCTGAGAAACATGGTGGCTTGAGCGAAGGCAATAACCGTATACCTTTGCCAGTAACGTTTCTGATGGCGTTGATTATTTTGACAGCGTTTATGATTACGCTGCCAATTTGGGGTCAGCGTCCAACAGCTGCAATCTATGAGGATTACGTTAAACTGATGGATTCTCCAGAAGTTCAGCGTTTGGCTACACCTGAAGAGAAAATGGCATATGTGGCGAATACCGCTTACCAGATGTCAGATTCTAAGCGTAAAGGTGAGCTGGAGCGTCATCCTCTGCAGTGGGACGACCTGCTGAATCTTGCGCCTCACATCAAGGAAGTGCAGGCGGGTGGTGGTCAGTACGGAATGAATGAGTATACTGTACTTGGTGACAGGCTGACGCTAGCTAACTTTGAAGGTAACTTCAAGGGAGAAAGCGCCGTGCTTAACGGCATGGGCAGTGGTGCAGGTTCTGGTGTTCGTACTCGTGCGCAACCATGGTGGGATATTGGCTTTACGATCGACGTTTTCTACGTATCATACTTCTGCTTGTTGATGGTACTGGTTATAAAACGTCTGCCACATTTCTCACGTAAGCCTAAACTGTAAAAGGGGCGGACCATGATTGATATAGATAACGGACCATTGGTGTTTGCGATTATCATCTTCTTTGTGTTTTTGATTCCAATTTTGTACGGAGTGTTTGTTGTTGACGCTCATTGGAAGAAGCATCAAAAAGATGGAAGCAATGACGACGTGTTTAATTGATCGTCGCTAACACCTTGTTTTAAAAAGAAAAGCCGCAGAAATGCGGCTTTTCTTTTTTGATGGAAATTGAAGGGAAGTCATGTAGAATGCTAGGGCATTCGTGTGGCGGGGTGGGTGATGATGGAATTAGTAAGTATAGTTTTGAGCGGCGTTGATGCGGTATTGGGCGTGATATTCGCCTCGTTGTCGCAGCCACTGTTGCAAGTGGCCGAGGGCGCGAATAATACGCATCTTCTTGGAATTGATATGAGTATCGATGGTCTGAGATCTAAGGAATATAGCTACTATATTTTTGGTTTTCTGGTCGCTTCGCTGATACTGTTTTCGTACATTATCTATTTGTATATGCCAAAGAAATTGAGCAGCCTTAAAACCGGCGAAAAGATAATGTTTGGTGCATTGGTGTTTGGTATTGTGATAGCCATTATCATTGGCTATGTACAATTAATCGAAGGTTACTTGATATAGGGTGCAATCATGGGTGAGTTTTTTAGAAATCTACCGGACGGATGGACGATTTATGTGTGGCTGATTGTTGCTGCGCTGATTTTGATTGCTGCGGGTTTCATGCTGCGCTGGGCGGCGAAAAATGAGCAGTTTGATGAAGATATAAAGTACGTCGTGTTCGATGAGACTGATCGGGAAAAAATGACCGAAGAAGAATATCAGAACTACAAAGAAGCGATGAAAAATCAGGAAGAGTCTCGAAAGCGCTTTTTAAAAGAGAAAGCCGAAAAGCATGCGCAAAGGTGAGAAGGGGATTGTTGCTGCCATCATTGCTTCGGTAGTGATACTCGCGGTTTACCGCATGTACGATGGCAGCAAGCATGAGGGTGAGGATCCGGGCATTCCCTTTTACACTACGGCTACTCCTGAGCTTAGTCAAAAAGCTGGCGATTTGATTAGAAAAGAAAAGTGCAGGGATTGCCATAGTTTGTGGGCGATCCGCGATTTGACAATCGCAGTGCCTGCGCCAGCGCTGGACGGTATGGGTAGATTCCGCACGGAAGAATGGTTGTATCAGTATTTTTCTGCAGAAAACCCACAGGCGATGCAACCAAGTCGTTTGAAAGATGTCTACAAGATGCCTTCTTTTGCACATTTGTCTGAAGAAGAGAGGCGCACATTAGCCAAGTACTTGGCGAGTCTACAGGTAAAAGACTGGTATTTTGAACAAGCTAAAAAACGTCGTGACGAAAAACTAACTGGTATTACATTAGATTCATCCAATGCAGAATAATAATAAAATTCGGTTAATGGAATTTAGCTACGGGACATTGGCAATTGGTAGTGGAGCATTGCTGATATTTCTGGGTGGCTACGCCTTAAATGTGTCAATGGACGTTTTTTATGGCATTGCCACCTTTAATCCTTTATGGATGATCAATTTGTTTTTCGTCACATTCATAGCTGGGATTGTGGTGTCTTTGGTCTACGGTTTGGGCGGTAAAATGCTAGCTCATTTTGCTCCCTTGCCGGTGTATTTCTACAACTACGCTTCAGTTGATAAATATTCATTACCTGAAGGCGTGACCCTGCTCCCATTTTTCTATTGGATATTGATTGTCATTCTAGCAGTTGAATTTTGCGGACTCGGTGGTTTTCTGGGTGAGGTGATCATAAAGAAAACGTATGGTCGTCGCCCAAAGCACTTGATTCATCGGCGCTACCAGTTATCGATAAAGCAGCGCTTACAGAATGATGAAGGTAGTGAGACAAATCCATGAGTGATAAAAAAATCAGTGAAGGCCGCCGTCCATTAACGGCTGAGCAGCGTTTTGTTCGCCGTAAATATTTTGGTGCGACACTTGTTAGTTTGCTGATTGTTTCTCTGGTGGGAGGAACGATTCACGTGCTTGAGCTTGGCTCTAATCGTATGCAGCAAATGCGGGATATGGCGGCGATTGATTTGGATAAAGAGCATCAACATCTCGAAGCTGCGGGTGAAAGTCTGTATAGAAACGTTGCGCATGAGCGAAGAAAATTGCAGAGCGTTCCCTACACCAAGGATGAACTGGAATCAATGGTTGCACCTGAGAAATGGGCAGAGCTGGATTCGATGATAAAGATTCCGGCAGGGTCATTTAAGATGGGTACAAATAATTTGCGTAGTGATTCGCAAAATCGCCCAGAGCATGTTGTCACAACTAAAGCTTATTACATTGATAAATATCCCGTAACCACTGCGCAATATGGACTTTTCGTTGCAGCTACAGATTATCGGCCGCCGCTAAATTGGAAAGGTGGTCGTATGGATGAAGCGAAACTGGATCACCCAGTAACACTGGTTACGTGGTTTAACGCGCGTGATTATTGTGCGTGGGCAGGTAAGCGCATGCCTACGGAAGCAGAGTGGGAAAAAGCCGCTCGCGGTGACGATGGCAGACGCTGGCCATGGGGTGATGTAATGGATAGTGCTCGTTTGAACACCTATTACACTGTGGGTGATACCTCGGCAGTTGAAAAATTTCCAAACGGCGTGAGTCCTTACGGCGTATACGATATGGCCGGTAACGTGCAGGAATGGGTAGATGCCGATTTTAATCCGTACAGTGGCACTGATGCGCCAAAAGATGTTTTTGTTGCAAAGATTCCTGAAGTTCCTCAGGAACAAGAAGATTTGAAAATGAATTTGGTTAATTTCAAGGCGACTGACATGAAGTACAAGGTGTTGCGAGGAGGTTCCTGGAAGAGCGATCCTTTTACTACGTCGTCGTTTCACAGAAATTACCAGTGGCCGCAGTTAACTGCTGACTTTTATGGGTTTCGCTGCGCTAAAGATGCGCAGTAAGACTTTGCTCGAGGATTCTGGTTATGCTTAGAACGGTATTGGCATTTTTGCTTTGTACGGTGACGTTGCCGGCATTTGCGGCGACAGATAGTTATCGTTGGTTGCACGTGACTATTGATACACCCTGGGCGATATTTATTTTCCTTTTGCCGATGGTATTGATGCCGGGTATCGTTATGGCTGTGCTGTATTGGCGGTACGTTAATAAACGGCCTGATGGAAAAACTGCAGCTGAACTAGTTGAAGAGAATGCTGCCAAGCAACAAAAGAATCAGAAAAAGGTTTGAGAAATGAAAAGATTTCTGTTGATGATGCTGGTTGCCTTTCTTCCTTTTTTTGCCCCAGCTTCTGTAACTGCAAGTGATGAAACGCGGGTGATGCAGTCGTTCAATGCAGCTGCCAACGCTTCTGATGTTGCGTCGTTTGATGAGACGCGTGAACAACATGAAGTTTTGTTTATCATGGGTGTCATCCTGTTGGTGCTTATTTTTCTCACCGCTGGATTTGGTTTGGCCATGGTGCTTTCCGATAAGAAGGTGTTTGTTTATCACATGATTTTTGCTGGGGCGACAGTGTTTCTATCGTTGGCTCACGCGGTTGCTGCAGTGGTCTGGTTTTTTCCTTATCGGTAATGGTTGGCGGTTGTCTCGTATAAATATAACTAGGTGAGACGTGTGCCACTATTTATTGCTGCACTCTATTTGTTGTCCGGGTTTGCCGGTTTGGCCTATGAGGTTTTATGGGCCAGGCAACTTGGATTGGTGTTCGGTGTAAGTAATTTTGGGATTGTGATTACCGTGTCGGCCTTTATGGCTGGTTTGGGCGGCGGTAGTTTGATAGCCAGTAAAGTTGCGTTTTTTGTTAAAAAACCGCTGCTGTTGTTTGCTCTTCTAGAGCTTTTGCTCGGTCTGTTTGCGTTTAACCTTCCTTCCATTTTGTCTGCAAGCGATGCCTGGGTTACCGAGACTGCTGCTGGTTCTTCCCTTGCGTTTTGGTTCAGTTTACAGGGCTTGATTCTATTTCTGCTGTTTTGCATCCCCGCCTTGGTGATGGGCATGGGATTTCCGTTAGTGTTGTCTGCGTGTAAACGATTAAATATTTCTCTGGCAGCAATTTATGGAATCAATACCCTCGGCGGTGTTTTAGGTTGTATTTTTCCACTGTTGATGCTGCCTCTGGTAGGGTGGACTGTCAGTGTTCGTTTGGTTGCGCTGGTGTCGATTTTTATCGCTATTGTGTGTGCAGTGCTGGCGTGGTTTGTGCGCCATGATCAACTTGCGCCAAGTTCGTCGCCGGACAAAACCATTCCAAAAATGCCGATTGCCATGTACGCATTAATTGGTGCGATGGCGTTGGTCATGCAAATTTGCTGGTCACGAATGTACGGCATGATTCTGTTGCGAACAGAATATGTGGTGGCGCTTTTGATCGCCAGCTTCTTGATTGGCATCGCGCTGGGAAGCTTTTTGAGTCGCTGGATGAAAGGTGATATTTGGAAAGCGGTATTGCCGATATTCGTGGCAATAGGCGTACTGGCTAGTTTGTCCAGTTTGCCGTGGGTGGCCGCTTGGGCTGAGAGTGCTGAATTTGCCGGAATTTGGGAGGCAAGTCTTCGCCAGGGTTTAATTCTGTTGTTGATTACATTGCCTGCGACAGTTGCATTTGGTGCCTGGTTGCCGGTACTCGCGGTGCGGACCGGGGAGGAACACCACTCTGGAGCGCTGTATTATGCGGCGAATAGTTTGGGTGCGGCATTGGGAGCGATTGTTGCCGGATTCATTTTAATGCCGTTGCTGGGTACGCCGGCGAGTTTGGTACTGGCAATGATTGTTGTTTTGTTGGTGGCGACATACTGGGTGAAAACGCGCTGGTATTTTGCGACCGCAGGATTGCTCAGTATTGCAGCAATGTTCTTTGTTGTTTGGCCGAGTGTTTCGGTACTGTTGCCAAGTGCGCAGGCGAAATCGGCAGATTTGAGTGTTCAAGAAAATGCGCTGGCAGTGACGCATGTTATTCAAAATACGCAAGGCCATCGGTTTTTGTTATCGGATCTGCAGCGCATGGATGCATCAACGGAACCGACGGCGATAACAGTGCAGCGTATTCAGGGCTCGTTGCCTTTGTTGCTAGCGCCGTCAGCGGAGCAGGTATTGTTTCTTGGTTTGGGGACAGGTATTTCGGCGGCAGGTGCATTGCCCTTTGTGAATTCGAATATTTCTGCAGTAGAGTTATCTAAAGCGGCGATAGATGCGGCAGGCAATGAATTTGAATTTGCCAATGACGGTGTTGTTAAGAAAATTGATGTGATTAATGATGATGCACGTCGATTTATAAAAACAACAGACAAAAAATTCGATGTGATTGTTGGTGATTTGTTTCACCCGGATTTGGTTGGACGCAGCGCATTATTATCCAGACAGCAGTTTGAACGAGTAAGAAGTCGTCTAAATGACAACGGTGTGTTTGTTCAGTGGATTGCGCTGAATCAGTTTGATGTTGAGTCATTGAAAATTATTTTGCATACGTTCAAACAGGCCTTTCCACGCGCGGAAATATTCGCGGATGGATTTCGTTTGGCGCTGGTGGGTACCAATCGGGGAGTGAAAGCGTCCACGATAATCGCCAAGGCTGATATGAATGATGAGCGGGTGTTCGCCAATGAGGATGCTTGGAGCTGGTTGGGTCGATATTGGGGGACAATTCCTGATTTTGACGTGGCGACCCAGGATGAGTGGGCGCCGGTCATTGAGTTCAGAATTCCTGAGGCGCGCTACAGCAAGTCGATAGATCTGCGCAAGACCTTGGGGTTCTTGCTGCAGATTCGGCCAAATTTGGCCGTAGCGGGGGAGTCGCTGGAGCTGGTTGAGCTGGCCGATATTGACCGGTTCAGCAGGGCCTACCAGGCCACCAGCATGATCTATGCGAGCTGGTTTGCCAAACTTAGCGGTGACGAGGAAGAGGCGACCAGTTTCCTTGAGCAGGCATATCGGGCCAATCCAATTGATCGCTGGATTAGTTTTGAGATGGCCGATCGTATGTTCGCCAGTCTGGATCAGGCGGTGCAGCAGGGATTGAGCAAGTCTCAGGCGTTAATGCGAATCGTGGAGATGCGGCCTGATCATGTCGATGCATTGAAGATGCTGTGGCGTTTGGAAATGGCATCCGGGGCTTTTGATAATGCAGACGATATCAAGGCGCGACTATTGGAGCTAAATCCGCATGATCCGGAGCTGGCGAAAAAATAAGCCGGTTTCGGCCAACAAAAAACCCGGCTAAGCCGGGTTTTTCTGTGTCTAGCAATGACGACGATTACTCGCCGTTAGAGCGACGCTTCAACACGTCCTGGAATGCCCAGTTAGACATCATGTATGCGCCTACGATAATGAAGGCAAATACCAAAATCGGAACAATAATGTTAATACCGATCTCTGTAACCATGTCATCCACCCCTCTTATGTGTATAGTTTGGAAACAGCCGCACTTTATAAAGTGACTCGCCCGACTATATATGAACGAACCTTATTGCGCAAGGTCTGAAAAGGGCTTTTGGGGAGTGATAAATCCCGAATATAACGATCGGATATTGGCGGACTTGTGACAATCCCGCTGGAAACTCAGCTGAAATGGGGCGATACTGCCACGTTGGTCGAAAGTGGTAATGTGTTAGCATAAAAAGCATGAAAGCAAACGAAGCTCTGTCCAAAATACCCATAAATAAAGTAGGCATTCAAGACGCGCGCGGCCTGGCGTGGAAGCGTCAAGCAGCCCAAATTGCGGCAATTTTGATTCTCATTGCCATACCGGTGACGGGCTTATTCCGCATAGATGTGTCCTCCGGGTTTGTGGTTCTTGGTCATCAAATATGGTTTTCCGATTTTGAGATCGTGTTTGGTTTTTGGTTGGCGGTGGCGGCGACCATGATCATGGTGTATTCAACGGTAGGGACCGCCTTTTGTGGCTGGGCGTGTCCACAAAATACGTTCTCGTCGTTGGCTAATAAATTGACCGCGCAGCACCTGGGCAAACGAGCGGTGGTGGACTGGGAAAATCGCGATCGTGCCAAGGTGGCGGCGAACAAGAATCATGTGGGCAACTGGTTGTTGTTGACGATCAAGTTGCTGGCAATGTCGTTGTTGCTGGCGATAATTCCCATGCTGTATTTTTTCCCCCCCCAGGCGATTTGGTCGTTTATCACTTTTCAACCGGATGAGCGCCTCGCAGCAAGTCTGTACTGGATATACACAGTTTTTGTTTTGGTCACGTTTGTAAATTTGGCGGTGATTCGCCATTTTATGTGTCGGTATATGTGCATATATCGAATGTGGCAGTATTTATTCAAAACCAAAGACACCTTGCACATTGAATATGACGAAGCTCGGCGTGCGGATTGTGATAAATGCAGTTATTGCTTGACGCAATGCATGGTGGAAATCGATCCGCGAGCAACAACCCAGTACGACAGTTGTACCAATTGTGGGGCATGTATTACCGCCTGCGATAATGTGCACAGCAAAAAAGGTGTGCCCGGATTGCTGAAGTTCAAGTTGGGACCACGTACTGGAATGCGGCACGATCCAACCAAATCGGTGGCCTCGGTACGCGAACGCTTGTTCTGGGTGGTTCCAGTTTGGCTGTTGGGTGTAGGCTTGTTTGCCTGGGGTTTGTGGACATACCAGCCATATCATTTGACCGTGTATCAATCGGGTCCTTCGATTCAAGGGCAGGTCAATGAATATCGCATAAATTTAGCGTCCAAAATGCTAGAGCCAGTGACGCTTAACGTCAGCGTTGAAGGATTGAATAGCGAAAATTTCGCATTGACGGCACCAAGTTATCGCTTTGAAGGTGCAGGGCGCGGAGATTTGTTTTTGACTTTGCGTGATCTGCCTGCGGGCTTGCACAGTTTTGTAGTGCGGGCAAAGGCAGAGAATGGTTGGTCAACAAATTTCCGTATTCAACATTTTGTTGCCGGAGCAAAATATGACAAATAAACCAGACGAAGGTAAAAACGAACACGCAATCACTCAGGAAACCAAGTGGGGCGACATACCGGAAGATCAATTCGGTTACAAAGATAAGGAGACCCGACGTGCGAAACGGGGCCTGGAAGACTGGGAAATGCTGGAGGAGATGGAGGAAAGTCAAACCTCTATTCCATATTGGTTTGTTGCGCTGTTTTTCCTGTTGCTGCTGATTGCTGTAGGGTTGACGTTCCCCTTTTGGGGAAATCGCCCTGGGTTTGAGCGCGATTGGTTTGACTGGGGAATTCCAGCGGGCGCGGCCTGGGTTATCGTAATGAGCTTTTTGATTTACTACATGGTTGATTTGCGTCATGTGATTAAACGCAAAAAAGAAGAAAAACTGAAACAGCAAGAACAGCAGAAAGACAAATAGTGCGGAACAAACTTTATACATTCCTGGTCTGTATACCGGTGTTGGCGTTGGTTGCCTGTGAGCAGCCGAAACAATTCTCACCCAGCAAAGATTTGCCTGAGCCCGACAGTGAAGGGGCTAAGGTGCTGATGGATTTTTGCAGTCAGTGTCATGCTCCCCCCAAACCCTCCACGCATCTGAAGGGTGAGTGGAGAAATGTGGTGCTACGCATGCAAAATCATCGTTTGATGGAATCAATGGACACGCTAAGCGAGCAACAAATTGCTAGCTTGGTTGCCTATCTGGACAAACATGCTTCGGAGTTCTAACTTTATGCGTTTGGTCATGATTTTGTTGCTGCTCTTGACGTTGACGGGCTGTCCTGGCAATGCGGTGGTTTCACCCGCACAGGAATGGGAGGGGATGATCTTTCAGATTGAAACCCGCCCCCCAATTGTTGAGCCAGGCATGATTGAGTTTTTGGTAGTGGCTGACCGGGGAAAGCGTCGCGCAGAGGATTTATTCGTGAATCTCCGTATTGGGTCTAGCGGTCGCTGGACGCAGGCGATACAGGACGGCCATGTCGGTGTATACCGACGGGCAGTGCTAGTAAACGATCCATTGCAGGATGAACTAAACGTTTATGTCCGCTGGCAGGGCAAAGAGACTGTGCTGGTTTTCCCGTTGGATTTTGCCGTGCCCAAGTAAGTCCGGCTGCAATTTAAAGTTTTTCTAGATATTTATTACTTGAGATAGGGGATTGTTTGCACGTTTATTGCTGCCTGTCACGCAAGAAACGGAACTGGCCCTCGAAAATCAATTAAACCCAGGATATTAGCGGTACAACGTATTGAAGATCGATGTAGGCCAGCCGATCACTAAGGGACGCACCCGGTAACGGGTGAATAAGAGCGAAACGGGGTGGAGCCATGCGGCCAGGGACTAATCAAGTCAAATCAATTGTTGTGATCAACAGCAAAGGCGGGGCTGGCAAGACGACATTGTCGACCAATCTTGCGGGATACTACGCCGGCCATGGACGTGTGACTGCGCTCAAGGATTATGATCCACAGGCTTCCAGTCTGGATTGGCTGAATCATCGACCACATACACGTGAACCAATCTATGGCGTAAACGCGGCGAAGACAACGGGTGTGAGCACTCGGAGCTGGCAAATGCGGATACCGCCCAATGTTGAGCAGCTTATTGTAGATTGTCCCGCAGGTGTTGATTTGCAGCGCATGGAACACGAGTTGTGCACTGCCAACGCCATATTAATTCCCGTTATGCCATCGCCAGTAGATATTCGCGCTGCGGCCATGTTTATTTATAATTTGAACAAATTTTTAGGTAAGTATCGCTGCAAGGGGAAGGTGGCCGCGGTGGCCAGTCGGGTGACGGCAAAATGCTCGGCTTATACGGCGTTGGTGCGGATTTTCGATAATCTCGAGATACCGCTGGTAGCGAGTCTGAAAGAGTCTGATAACTACATCCACGCCGCTGAGCACGGATTGAGTATCATGGAAATGGACGGCGAATCCGCCCGAGAAGATCAAAAGTACATGCTGCCGCTCATCGCTTGGTTGGAAGGCGCGCATCTGCCTACCAGGGATGGTGTGCGCTCACAGTTGTTCGCTGTGGGCGGTTATCCCAAAAACATCTGATAAACCGGGTTGTCGGATTCGAACCAATAGTTGTAGCCCAGTTCATCAAGAAACTCGTTAAATTCTCCCCGCTCGTCATCGGGCACCTGTATGCCGACCAGCACGCGACCGTACGCTGCGCCGTGATTGCGGTAATGGAACATGCTGATGTTCCAGCGCTGGCCCATCTGGGTTAAAAAGCGCAGCAGTGCGCCGGGACGTTCGGGAAACTCAAAGCGGTATACCAGTTCATCTTTGACCTGCTGTGCATGGCCACCCACCATGTAGCGAATGTGCAGCTTGGCCATTTCATTGTCAGACAGATCAAGCACGGAATAATTGGCTTCGGCGAGCTTTTCCAGCAGGCGCTCTTTTTCTTTGGCACCTTCGCGCAGTTGCACACCAGCAAACACGGTAGCTTGCTGCTTGTCGGCAAAACGGTAATTGAACTCGGTAATGCTGCGCTGGCCGATTTGGTGGCAGAAGCGGCGGAAGCTGCCGGGCTGTTCTGGAATGGTGACGGCCAGCAGGGCTTCGCCTTGCTCACCCAAATCGGCGCGCTCAGCAACGTGGCGCAGACGATCAAAATTCATATTGGCGCCACTGGCGATGGCGATCAGGTTTTGGCCGGTGATGCCGCTGCGCTGGACATATTTTTTCAGGCCGGCTATGGACAACGCACCAGCGGGTTCGACGATGGAGCGGGTGTCGTCGAACATGTGTTTGATGGCCGCGCAGATTTCATCGGTGGTACACAGGATGACCTCATCCACGGTATCGCGGCAAATGCGGAAAGGTTCTTCGCCTACCTGACGCACGGCAACGCCATCGGCAAAAATACCCACCTGATCCAGAATTACCCGTTTCCCGGCCTGCATCGCGGCATATAGACAGCCCGCATCCTCGGGTTCGACACCGATGATTTTGACCTGGGGATAGAGTTGTTTGACGTAGGCAGCAACCCCGGCAATCAATCCGCCGCCGCCGACCGGGACAAAGATGGCGTGAATGGGATCTGGGTGCTGGCGCAAAATCTCCATGGCAACCGTTCCCTGCCCGGCAATGACCTGGGGGTCATCGTAGGGGTGAATGAACGTGAGTTGCTGCTCATCGGCGATTTGCCTGGCGTATTCGTAGGCCTCGTCATAGGCGCTGCCATGTAGCACCACTTTGGCGCCCATGTTGCGCACGGCGTTGATCTTGATGGCGGGTGTGGTTTTGGGCATGACGATGGTGGCTTCTATCCCCAGCCGCTGACTGGCCAGAGCGACACCCTGGGCGTGGTTGCCTGCCGATGCGGCAATGACGCCTTTGGCGCGGTCTGCTTCGGTCAGGTGCGCCATTTTGTTGTAGGCGCCACGCAGCTTGAAGGAAAACACGGGCTGCAGGTCTTCGCGTTTGAGCAGTACACGGTTGTTCAGCCGGGTGGACAGGGCCTTGGCGTAGTCCAGAGGGGTCTCGATGGCCACGTCGTACACACGGGCGCGCAGGATGTTTTGCAGGTAACTTGAAATCATAGGCGCAACACTACCAGAAATGCGGGGTTTAAGTAAGCGTCCAACGGGCCCAAGTTGCTGAAAGATCAGCGGCTAACGCTGGAATTGTGCGCCCGGACCCTTCTTTATGAGGCGGCTCTCAGGTATCCTTGGTGCAAACAATTCGCTCGAATTATGGGCGAAGACCCAAGGAGTAGATGATGACACAAGATGACAAGAAAAAAGCGGCGGCCCAGGCAGCCCTGGCCTATGTAAAACCCGGCGCCATTGTGGGTGTGGGAACAGGCTCGACAGTGAATTATTTCATAGATGCCCTGGCCAGCATGAAGGGTTCTATTGAGGCGGCGGTATCCAGCTCCGAGGCTTCTACCAAGCGGTTGAAGTCGCACGGCATTCCCGTTGAAGACCTGAACATGGTTAGTCGTATGGCGGTGTATGTTGATGGCGCGGATGAAATCACCGAGCACATGCACATGATCAAAGGCGGCGGCGGTGCGCTGACCCGTGAAAAAATCGTGGCTGCGGTTGCCGACAAATTTATTTGTATCGCTGACGACACCAAACTGGTGCCGATGCTGGGCAAGTTCCCTCTGCCGGTTGAAGTCATCCCCATGGCGCGTAGCTATGTCGCACGGGAAATTGTCAAAATGGGCGGTAATCCGGTGTATCGGGAAGGGGTTGTTACCGACAACGGCAACGTGATTCTGGACGTACACGGCTGGCAGATTCTCAATCCAGTGGAGATGGAAACCAAGCTGAACCAGATCGTCGGTGTTGTTACCAATGGCTTGTTTGCCTGTCGCGGTGCCAACGTGCTGCTGATGGGTTGCGATGATGGGGTTAAGACCCTGACTGCTTAACGGCAGGAGGACAGCGCGATGACGCGTACGCTGATCATTATCGGAGCTGTCCTGATCGTGGTTGGTTTGCTCTGGCCCTGGATACAAAAACTGGGGCTGGGCAGGCTGCCCGGCGACATCGTCATCGAAAAAGAAAATGCCCGATTCTACTTCCCGGTAGTGACCTCGCTGATTATCAGTATTATTCTTTCACTCATTTTCTGGTTATTTCGCAAATAGGGCTAGGCGGCCATGAAAAAGTGGGTGTTGCTGCTGTGCATCCTGATGTTGCCGGTGACGTCTGCACAGGCGAAGAAAAATCCCTGGAATGTCGGTCAGCCACGTCATGTGGAGTTGGAGTATCGTCAAGGCAGCACGATGGGAGTGAGCAGCGTTTTTAGCGGCATCAATCTGCTGTTTAATACCGGCTGGGTAAAAGGCGGTACGGTTAGCATCGGCGTGCTCAATCAGCCGATCGAGCGAACCAGTCATGGTGTGACGCAGCGCGTTCAGCAATTTGCCTATGGCGGCCCGCGATTTAAGTTGGATTACCGCTTGGGGTCGCGCACTACTGCGGAGGTATTTGCGGTGGTGGGTGTGGGCAGCATCGATTATCGCGAGCAGGATGGGCTGCGCCAGCAACGCACTAACGGTATGGTCGCAGTGATGCACTCCGGAGTGCGCAGCTATTGGCAAGTGGATTCATTGGCATTGGGTTTGGGTATCAGCGGTATGTCGGTTAGCGTCGGTGATGGCTTGGACGGCGGACCCTACGCTGATCTGGTAGTAAGATATTATTGGTGAGCACTATGGTGAAGTTTTTGGCTGGGCCGGAGGCGACCCAGGAGCAGGCAGAGGCGGCGGCAGCGGCGTTGGGATGTCGCAGAGCGATCCCCATTATTCGGCGGGGCACGCCGTTGGGCTGGATTGGTCGAACCAACGATTTTAATCAAAGCAGCATTGCGCAGATGCGTCAGCGCTGGGGAAGTTCAGAAGGCATTTTTCTGCCGGGATTTTTTACTGCCGAGCTGACGGACTATCAGACCCCCATTAAAGAATCACTTCGCTTGATGAATGACATCCTGGATGACGAGGATGTTAACGATCTGTTGGATGCGCCGTATTACGCATCGCGATTGCAGGGCAAGTTTGAACTGTTGCAGGGCAGTTTTGATGAAAGCGACTTGCAGGAAATCGTGAAGATTGATGTCGATGCATTGGAAGACGATGACATCATCGCAGATGATTTGTGGATGAAATTCTCCTGGTTGTCCTATGAAGATGATGACCTGTCGTTGCGTTGCCGCATATCGTTTGGTCTGGAAGGCTACGAGGATGTGGCTGCGGACTGGCAGAAACAGCAATTGGCCGCCGATCTGACCGAAGCTATTTTTCCCGAGTCGAGTTTGATTTCCAGCAGCGAACCGATGCAGCGGTTGCTGGGCAAAATTATGGAAGTCGACAAAGTCGCTTATGTTGAACGCATTATTTATTTCAATGCGCCAAACGGCGGCGCGCAATTTCATCAGGACGTGGAGCGTGGTCATGCCGGCGTGGTGTTCGCGCAGTTGTATGGTTCCACGGCCTGGTTCTCCATTTCAAAAGCGCAATTGATGGATGAATTGGTTGCATTTTATCAAACCGATGCAGGTCGACAATTTATTGCGGCAGGTGCATGGGATGCGAAAGTTCGTGACGAATTCGTGAATGCATTGAGCAATCGTGATGCGCTGGCCGAAATGCTGGAGTGTCGCAATAACGATGCACTGGAGCATGCACTAAATCGCAGTCCCGGATTTTTCAAGCATCTGGTCGAGGCGGATTATGCTGATGTGCTTGATCCGGGCGATGTGATCTTGTTGCCGCAAAAAAGCGTTGCTGAATGCGCGTGGCACACGGTGTTTTGCGCAGATGATTATGCCGGTCACGCATTGTCGTTTGCTGTTCGTGAAGTGCCGCCTGGCGAATAAGCTGCCTGCGGTGAGCGGGTTGGTGGATGGAGATGAAATTGTGCAGCAAATACGTGAAGTGAGTAGCGAGTTGGTGCTGCACATTTCTGCCGCAGGCTTTCACTCGCTGCGGGCCAGGCGTAGTTTTACGGGCGGTGAAGTAGTGTGTAGTTTCTCCGCCAGGCAGGATGTAGCCCATCCCACCTATTTCTCGCTGCAAGTTGACGATGACAGACACATCGAGCTTTTTCCCGAATATTTGCAGTATCTCAACCATAGCTGTGCACCCAGTGTATTTCTCGATGTCGTTCGTGGCCTGATCATCGCGTTGGGCGCGATTGCTGAAGGCGACGAAATAACCTTTTTTTACCCTGCTACCGAGTGGCGCATGACACAAGCATTTGAGTGTCAGTGTCGCACCAATGAATGTTTGGGCGTGATTCGCGGTGCGGCAACCTTGCCTAAGGATGTGCTGGCACGTTACACCCTTGCGCCACACGTGCAGCGCAAACTTGCGGCGCGAAATGCCGTGAGCAAGTCATGAGCTGGCAGGCATACGCGCTGATTTCAACCTTCCTGTACGGATTGTGGGGCGTGTTTGGCAAGTTGGCGGCGAATCACATTGGTTTCAAAAGTCTGTTTGTATACGACTGTCTGATGTTTGCGCTGGGTGGTTTGCTGGTGTACTGGTTGAATGATTTCGAGCTGGAAACCAATCCTCAAGGCGTTATTTTCAGTTTGCTGTACGGTTTAACCGGTATGGTGGCTACCTTGTTTTTTATCCTGGCGATAAGCAAAGGGCCGGTCTCGGTGATTACCGCAATTACGGCCATTTATCCGGTGGTGACGATTGCCATTGCGTTGCTGTTTTTGAATGAAGTGATCACGCTCAAGCAAGTCGCCGGTGCAGCGCTGGCGATGCTTGGCGTGATTTTAATGGTGATTTGATCGCTGCTATTTCTGCAGTCCTTCGACAGTGCGTACCCAGGGTTTGGACTTAATGGAGCTTGGCAGTTTTTTGCTCGCCTGTTCAGCGCTTGCGCGATCTTTGAATACTCCGTGCACGACAGTAAACCAGGGTTTGCCATCACGCGTGCCGGTCAGATAAATCGATTGTTTATCCAGCTTGTGTTCGCTGATGAATTGTTTGATTGCGGCCTCGTTGCTGCCGGCGCTCAACTGCACAGTGAAATAGCCACGCGGAGCTTTGCGAAACTTCTCGGCGGTCAAAGGACCGTTTTGTGCCGGTTCGCTCTTAGGCTCCGGTTTTTTAGCCGCAGGTTCAGGTTTTGGTTCGGGCTTTTTCTCGGGAATGCTCGCAACCATTGGCGTGTTTGTTTGCGGCTCTGGTTTTGCGGGCGCAGGCGGCTCTACGCGAGCGGGAGCAGCGGCTGGCACGGTGGGCGGAGCGGCGGCAACATCAGGCTGACTGGCGTTGGCAGCAACGTCGCCATCGGTAAACTCCACGGCTGATGGCATGAGTGGCGAAATGGGTTGCGGCGCATCGTCAGCAGATGCCTGATCAAAAGAATTTTTTACTTCGCCATCTTTGATGCTGATGGTGTGGCGCTGCGCGGCTGCATCGCCACCTTGTGCCGGCAGTGCCAATTCGGTGGTTACGCGATCGGGATCGATTTCGGTTTCGGTTGCCACGTTGTCGATTTGCTCGGGCGTTGATGGCGACTGGTCGAACAAAAACAGTGAGACGACAAACGTCACCGCCAGCGCTGAAGCGATGATGGGCATGAGACCCAGTTCTTTCTTGCCCTGTTTTTTGGCGGAAGTAGCAGACGATTTTGCAGGTGCGCCCAAAACTCGGTTGGCCAGATCATTGATGCGCGGAATCAGTCCGCCGGATTTTTCAAAAATGCTGCGCACGGTCGCTGGATCGAACAGGTGGCTGTCGGTGTTGTCCATGTGCTGCAGGCAGTGGCGAATGTAGTCACTGGTTTCTTTTTCGCCCAGGCGTGGCAGTACAATGTTGTTGATTTGTTCTTCTTTGTTTTCCTGTGCAGCGTGTTTAATGGCTTGATCCAGTGGCTTGGGCAGGTGTTCGCCAAACATGACCAGCCGGATCAGAGCGGGCAATCCTTGATGACGGATGCCAAGATCGCTGATCAATGCGCACTGGTTTTTGTCGAGTTCCTCGGCGTTGTCAATTACCAGCAATCCAATCTGGCCGCTTTTGCGCAGATCTTCGAGTTGTTGAACGATGAGTTCAATTGCCGGCGCCTGGCGCGATGGTTGGCTGAAACCAAGGTCAACGGATAATTTACTGAGCAGGTCGTTGGTGTTTTTGATGACGGCAGCATCAATGACGCAGACACGCCAAGTGGATTTTTTGTTGTGCAAAAAGCGGTATTTGAGCAGCGAAGTTTTACCGACGCCGTTGATGCCCTGGACAAACAAAATGAGTTTGGTGAAGTCGATCAGATGCGCCATTTTTTTGCTGATGGCATCACGTTCGCCATCGAGAAAAAAGGCGATGTCGGCCATGTTGTCGCGAAACATGCTTAAACGGTGGGTAATGTTGGGTGTGGGCACAGTGGCTCCTTAGCGCGGTTCGTTTTGACCCTGCACGAATACAACGCGGTAGCCGCGTTTGCATTGTGCGTCACGGGTTTCTTCCAGTGCGGCCACGGCGGTGTCGTGGTCGTCATAGTGTTCGAGTTTGACTCTGCCGGATGCGCCTACGTGTCCCCATTCTTTGGTGACAATCCAGCCGGCCAACAAATCGCGCTCGAGATAGATCTGATAAAAGCGAGGTGGCTGATCGGAGGTCGGCGGTGTTTGCATGTAGATGCGCATGCGCTGAGTTCTATCCTAGGTCAATTGTAAGGGTTCAAACAATCGTTGATATTCCTTGATGGCATATCTGTCCGTCATGCCGGCAATGTAATCGGCAACGACACGGGCACGGCCGTCGCGCCCTTGCTGCTGTTCCGCCTGGTTGGCCAGCCGTTGATGTTCGTGAGGCAGTAAATGAATGTCGTCCATCAGTGCGGTGAACAGGCTTTGGACAATGTGCTTGGCCTTGGTGGTCATGCGGTACACCCGGTAGTGGGAGTACAGATTATGCCGCAGAAAACGCTTCAGCAGCTGTGTTTGTTCGCGAATAGCGGGACTGAAGCCGACCAGCGGCTGTTTGGCATTGCGTACGTCATCGATATTGAGGGGGGCGCAGTCGCGCAAATTTTGGCTGGTGGTGGCGACCAGGTCATTGACTACTTCGTTGATCATGCGGCGCACGGTTTCGTGAATGGTGCGGCGCTCAGACACGTCGGGATAACGGCTGACCACGGCATCGTAGTGGCGACGGAACAGTTCAATTTCGCGTAATTGGGTTGGGGTGATTAATTTGCTGCGCAGACCGTCATCGACGTCGTGATTGTTGTAGGCGATTTCATCGGCAAAGTTGGCCAGTTGCGCTTCCAGGCCGGGTTGTTTGCCCAGCAAAAAACGTTCGCCAAGGTTGCCGAGTTGTTTGGCATTGGTTTGCGAGCAATGTTTGAGTATGCCTTCGCGGGTTTCAAAGGTGAGATTGAGTCCCTCGAAATCCGCGTATTTTTGTTCCAGTTGATCGACCACGCGCAGCGACTGCAGGTTGTGCTCAAAACCGCCATACTGTTTCATGCTGTCGTTCAGCGCGTCCTGGCCGGCGTGACCAAATGGCGTGTGGCCAAGGTCATGTGCCAGCGCAATCGCTTCGGTCAGATCTTCGTTGAGGCTCAGCACGCGGGCAATGGCGCGACCAATTTGCGCCACTTCAATGGAATGCGTGAGGCGAGTGCGAAACAGATCGCCTTCGTGATTAACGAAAACCTGGGTTTTGTACTCCAGGCGGCGAAAGGCAGTGCTATGGACGATGCGGTCGCGGTCGCGTTGATACTCGCTACGAAAACCCGGATGAGGTTCGCTGAATTGTCGGCCTTTGGAATGTTGCTCGTGGGCGGCGTAACTGGCCAGATTTTGCATCAGGCACCCAATTTCTGGCCGGAAACGGCGTGGTGGGCATCCAGAGATTGACGCAGTGTGGCCATTGGATAGTCGGCTGTGACTACGGATTCGCCGATGGCCTTGAGCAGCACCAAGCGGATCTGGCCGCCGAGTGCTTTTTTGTCGCGACTCATCAGCTCGATAAATTTGTCGGTGGTGAGTTTGGCTGGTGCGCGGGTGGGCAGGCTGGCCTTGTCGATCAGGTTGTCGATACGCATAACGTCGGTTTCGCTGAGCCAGCCCAGACGCATGGACATTTCGGCGGCAATCAACATACCGCAGGCAACCGCTTCGCCGTGCAGCCATTCGCCATAACCCATGCCGGTTTCAATGGCGTGGCCAAAAGTATGACCAAGATTGAGCAGAGCGCGTCGGCCATTTTCGCGTTCGTCGGAGGCAACAATCTCGGCTTTGTCAGCGCACGACCGCTCAATGGCGTAGCTCAGTGCCTGTGGCTCGCGCGCCAGCAGCGCATCCATGTTTTGTTCAAGCCAGTCGGTGAAGGGCGCGTCGCCCAGCAGGCCGTATTTGATGACCTCGGCAATGCCGGCGGACAGTTCGCGATCATCCAGGGTGTTGAGGGTGTCGGTGTCGGCAATGACGCACTGCGGCTGATGAAAGGCGCCAATCATATTTTTGCCAAGCGGATGGTTCACGCCGGTTTTGCCGCCGACCGAGCTGTCCACCTGCGAAAGCAGGGTGGTAGGAATCTGGATGAAATTAACGCCGCGCTGATAAGTGGCAGCGGCGTAGCCGGTCATGTCGCCAATGACGCCGCCACCCAAAGCGATGAGTGTGCAGCTGCGGTCGAAGGTGTTTTCCAGCAAGGCGCTGTAAATCTCGTTGAGCACGGTGAGATTTTTATATTTTTCGCCATCGGGCAGGATGACTTCGGTGACCTGAAATCCATCGAGCATGCTACGAACTTTGGCCAGGTACAGCGGCGCAACGGTGGTGTTGCTGACGATCATGACCTGTTTGCCTTTGATGTAGGGGCGAATCAGTGAGGCATTGCCCAATAATTTGGGACCAATGAAAATTGGGTAACTACGGTCACCCAGCTCGACGTTTAGCGTTTTCATGTGCATGCTCTCGATGGTTGGATTTACAGCATAAAATCTATAAGGTGGGGGTGCAAGCTCCCCGTTGCTAGACGCTGGCTCTGTATTTTTGAATTTGTCGTAGCAGCAGTCGGATGGTATCGCGCAGGCAGTGCTCGCCGGTGTCAAATTCGATGTCGGCGATTTCCTGGTAGAAAGGTTTGCGCGCCTGAAATATTTGTTCCAGCTTCTGTTTGGGATTGTCGGTTTGCAACAATGGGCGGTTACGATCCTTGGATGTGCGCTCGAACAGTTGATCGATGTCGGCGTGCAGAAATACCACGGTGCCGCGTTCAGCCAGGTAACGACGATTTTGTTCGCTGATCACTGCGCCGCCGCCGGTGGCAAGAATGACCCGGTCAAGCTGGGTGAGTTCATCAATGGCCAGGGTTTCGCGTTGGCGAAAACCGGCTTCGCCTTCTACTTCGAAGATTAAAGGGATGGTGGCACCCGTGCGTTCTTCGACGACCTTGTCGCTGTCGATAAACTGATACCCCAGATGTTGCGCCAGTTGTAAGCCGATGGTTGTTTTGCCCACGCCCATGGGGCCAATGAGAAAAATACGTTCTGCTGCGTACTTGGATGTTGGTGTGTTCATGAACGAATGCTAGGTTGCGATGGCTGTATTGTACTAAAGCGCTGCCTTGCTGGGCAGTACAAAAACAACCTTAATGATGGCATGGGATAAAATCTGCAGGTTGGCAATATTTTTACGTATCTTGTTGAAAAATAAAAAATTTGTCTTAAATTCGATGAGTTGTACGGCTATCCTATTGTTTCACAAGGAAAATATGATCTTTTTCCCTGCAAAATCGACAAATATGTATAGACTGATGACTGTGCACTCTTCCTGGCTTGACTTGCGTTGGCGATTAACCGCTATATTAGCTGGGTGTGGGTGGATGGTGGCCGGTGAATTCAGTCAATTTTTTGCAAATTCCAGGATGGATATGCCAATGACGCGTTGTGTCGCCGGTGTGACATGCACGGTTTTTCCCAGAACGTTGGAAAAGCTAACTTGCCCGTTTTTTGCAAGGGGTTAAATGGCGCCTATATGTATCTGGATGTACGAATTAAATGATAAAGCTAAAAACAGCGATTAAATGGGGTATCCGCGCCACTGGTGCAGCGGTTGTACTCGGGGTTATTGGGGTAGTGGGCGCTTACATGTATATTGAGCCCCGCTTGCCGGAAACCTCGGTTCTGAAAGATACTCGCTACCAGGTCCCTTTGCGTGTGTATACCGCTGACGGCAAACTGATGGCGGAGTTTGGTGAAAAGCGCCGTCAGCCGCTCAAATACAACGAAATCCCTGAGGATATGATTCACGCGGTGTTGGGGGCCGAAGACGATCGTTATTTCGAACACCCGGGCGTGGATTACCAGGGCTTGTTGCGGGCGGTCGGCTTGCTGGTGCTGACGGGCGAAAAAATGCAGGGTGGCAGTACCATTACCATGCAGGTAGCGCGTAACTTCTTCCTCAGTCGCGAAAAGACTTTTTTGCGCAAGTTCAGCGAAATTTTATTGGCGCTGAAAATCGAAGATGAGCTGACCAAGGAAGAGATCCTTGAGCTCTACCTGAACAAAATTTATCTGGGCAACCGTGCGTATGGCGTGGGTGCTGCAGCGCAAATTTATTACGGCAAGCCACTCAATGAATTGAACTTGGCGCAGATGGCGATGATTGCCGGACTGCCCAAAGCGCCTTCCCGCTTTAATCCCATTGTTAATCCAGAACGTTCCAAGCTGCGTCGCGATTATGTGCTTAAGCGTATGCACGATCTGAAAAACATCAGCGATGAGCAGTATGCGGCAGCAATCAAAGAGCCTGTGACTGCCCGATTGCATGGTTTGGCCGCAGAAATAGAAGCTCCCTACGCAGCAGAAATGGTGCGTGCGCAGATGGTTGCGCGGTTTGGCGAGGAAGCGGCCTATACCGAGGGCTATCGCGTCTACACCACTATTGATTCGCGTTTGCAGCTACAGGCGAATCGTTCGTTGCGCTACAACTTGCTTGCTTACGAAG
This sequence comes from Gammaproteobacteria bacterium, assembly GCA_029884425.1. Lineage (NCBI taxonomy): Bacteria > Pseudomonadati > Pseudomonadota > Gammaproteobacteria > Gammaproteobacteria bacterium. Next base: position 47,384 of record JAOUHV010000006.1, on the reverse strand, counting down.
AGCGTCATGGCTATCGCGGCCCAGAAGATCACGTCAATTTGCTCGAGATGGGGGAGATGGACGAGCTGGATAAAGTGATCAAGCTGCGCCCCGATGTTTCGTTGTTGCAACCTGGAGTGGTGTTGCAGGTGAACGAAAAGGATGCCTACGTTTACATCGGTGATGGACATATTGCACATTTGTGCTGGAAAGGTATTCAGTGGGCAGCTCCCTACAAGGACGGCAATTATCCTGGGCCTGCGCCGAAGACTGCGGCTGATGTGTTGGCCGAAGGCGACGTGATTCGTGTGTACGACGCGGGCGGTGGTAAGTGGAGTCTGGGGCAGATTCCTGAAGTTGAGGGCGCGTTGGTGTCGTTGCGCTCAAAAGACGGTGGCATGATCAGTGTGGTTGGTGGCTATGATTTTGATCGCAGTAAATTCAATCGTGCTGATCAGGCATTGCGCCAGCCGGGTTCGAATTTCAAACCGTTTGTGTATGCCGCCGCCTTGGAAAAGGGCTATACCGCTGCGACGATTATTAACGATGCTCCTGTTGTGTTTGAAGATTCGGGATTGGAAGACACTTGGCGTCCAGAAAACTACAGCGGCCAATTCTTCGGCCCGACGCGTTTCCGCGAGGCGTTGGTGACTTCTCGCAACCTGGTATCGATCCGTATTCTGCGCTCCATTGGCGTGCAGTATGCCTTGGAGTATACGAAACGATTTGGGTTTGATCCGGCGCATTTGCCGCATGATTTGTCGCTGGCGTTGGGGAGCGCCTCGGTGACGCCGCTGCAAATTGCCAAGGGATATGCCGTGTTTTCAAACGGCGGTTTTGCGGTTGAGCCTTACCTGATAACTCGAATTGAGGATGGCGATGGCAAGGTGCTGTATACCGCAAACCCGGCGGTTGTGTGTGATCGTTGCGAGAAGAATGATGCGAATAGCGATGATTCCGCTGAACTTGCAGCTGCAGGCTCTGTTGTTGCGCCGACGGCGGCCAAGTCAGGCAGCGTTGTGCGTGAAGGTGTAGTAGCGCAGGGCAATCGGCCAAACCATGCGCCACGGGTAGTGAGTCCGGAAGTTGCGTACATCATGGATACAATTATGCGCGATATCGTGCAGCGTGGTACGGCGACGCGAGCCAAGGTGTTGGGGCGTAATGATTTGGCGGGTAAAACCGGTACAACCAACGATCAGCGCGATGCATGGTTCTCCGGGTTTAACGGCGAAATTGTGACGACGGCCTGGGTTGGTTTTGATCGCCCGCATCCGCTGGGTGATGCTGAGTCCGGTGCCCGGGCGGCGTTGCCTATGTGGATTAGCTATATGCGCGAAGCGCTTAATGGTCGGCCAGAAACTCCTCTGACTCAGCCACCTGGTGTTGTGACGGTGCGTGTTGATCCGGAAACCGGTTTGTTGGCGGACAGCAGTGTGGCCGATGCGATTTATGAAGTATTCCTTGAGGAAAACGTACCGAAGCGGAAGTCGGACGGTCATCAAGGTGGAAACAGCCCGGCAGAAAATGATTCGGGTGGAGATATACCCCAACTGTTCTGAGAGGTCGTCATGGCAGAGCATCAAATGCGCACGAGGTTGGCTCATGAGGCAGCACGAATCATGGCCGAAGAAGGGGTAGGTGATTATGGGCAGGCGAAGCGGAAGGCTGCGCAACGTCTGCATCAGCCGACAACTGAGGATTTGCCAAGTAATCAGGAGATTGAACGAGCCCTACGAAAATATCAGAGTTTATTTCGGTTAGAGCAACCAGGGCATTTGCAGGTGTTGCGTAAAGAAGCGTTGCACGCGATGCGGTTTTTCAAACGGTTTTCACCCGTGTTGGTGGGGCCGGTGGCAGACGGCAATGCGGGCAAGTTTTCAGAAATCATTTTGCATTTGTTTGCTGATACCACGGAAGAGGTAACCATTTTCCTTATCAACAACGACATTCCGTTTGATCAAACCCATGTGACGCTGAACATTGCGGGCAAGGGAAAAATTAGTTTCCCCAGTTTTGAATTCATGGCCGGCGATGCGCCAGTGGCCTTGGTGGTGATGCCTGTTTCCACTCAGCGTGCGACTTTGCGCAGTGTGGTGGATGGCAAGCCAGTGGTGAGGCTGGATACCAAACGGTTGCAGGAATTGTTGGTGGCGTGAGAAGTTTACCATCGCGAAAAAGCCGGTTGATCAACCGGCTTTTTGCATTTTGGGTGTTTGCCTATTTTTGATATTTGGCCGGCAAGGGCAGTCTGGCGACACCGCTGTCAACTGCAGCGCGGGCGATGGCCGCAGGCACGACATCAAGCAGGCGTGGATCCAATGGTTTGGGAATAATGTATTCCGAACCGTATTCCAGTTTGTCCTTGTCGTAGGCTTTGCAGACTTCGGCGGGGACGGGCTGTTTGGCCAGTGCGGCTAAGGCATTGACTGCGGCGATTTTCATTTCCTGGTTAATGGTTTTGGCGCGGACATCAAGGGCGCCGCGGAAAATAAACGGGAAGCCCAATGCGTTGTTGACCTGGTTGGGGTAATCGCTGCGGCCAGTGGCCATGATCAGATCGTTGCGAACTGCCAGCGCGACTTCGGGCAATACTTCCGGTACCGGATTGGACAGCGCAAAAATGATGGGCCGCGCAGCCATGGAGCTGATCATCGTTGCATCGATCAGGTTGGGGCCGGAAACACCGATGAACACGTCGGCACCATTCATGGCATCGGCCAGGGTGCGTTTGTCGGTTTTCAGGGCAAACATCTGTTTGTAGCTGTTCAAATCAGTTCGACCATCGTGAATCACGCCGTTGCGGTCAACCAGATACAGGTTTTCAGCGCGCGCGCCCATGGAAAGCAGCAGCTTCATGGAGGCGATGCCTGCGGCGCCGGCACCCAGGCAGACGATGCGGGCATTGGCCAGGGTTTTGCCCTGCAGTTCCAGTGCGTTGGTCAGACCGGCGGCAATGATGATTGCGGTGCCGTGCTGGTCGTCGTGAAAAACCGGAATATCGAGTTTGTTGATCAGCGCGGTTTCGATTTCAAAGCAGTCGGGCGCGGCGATGTCTTCCAGGTTGATGCCGCCGAACGTCGGCGCGATGCGCTCTACGGTGTCGATAAAATCTTTGGCATTGGTGGTGTTTACTTCGATGTCGAACACGTCGATGTTGGCAAAACGTTTGAACAGAACTCCCTTGCCCTCCATGACCGGCTTGCCGGCCAGGGCACCGACGTTGCCCAGGCCAAGGACGGCGGTGCCGTCGGTAATGACCGCGACCAAGTTGCCTTTGGAAGTGTAGCGATAGGCGTTTTCAGGATCGGCGGCAATTTCGCGCACAGGCTCGGCAACGCCGGGGGTATAGGCAAGTGACAATTCCTTTTGAGTGTTGCACGGTTTGCTGGATTCAACGCGGATTTTGCCGGGGGTGGGTTTTTCGTGATAGTCCAGAGCCGCAGATTTTAAGTCTTTGATCATGTTCTTGTTCCTTTTGCCTATCGGGTCAGCATAGCGATTTCAGTCGAGTATGCGCAAGGCACCGGGGTGTTTAATTCTCAGATTCAATCCGTTGCGGTAGGGGAACAGCCAGCCTTTGGCTTCTATTTCATGACTGCGCAAGGCTTCAAGGCTGAAGTTTTTGAAATATTTCAGATCCTCGTCCTCAATGCGTAGCGACACGCGATCGCTGAGTTGTAGCCAGGTAGTGCGATTGCTGGACCAGACTTTTTCCACTTTTCCGCTGATGCGGTAAAAACCATGGTCATGACTCCCCAGGCGATCAGTTGCGATGGCTGCGAAGCGGGGGCTGGCCCACATGCCCAACTGTTGTTGCTGGGCGTGCTTTTCCAGCGCGGCGTAGCAACGATGCGCCCACAGGCTGTTGGGGTCGACAATGTGGGCCGCTAGCCCCTGCTGCAGCATTAAGGCTTGCAGATTTTGACCGTCAGCTAAAAATGGATGGGCGAGCAGGCGCTGGTAGGGGTCGCGGGTGCTTTCATCGAGCCGTAACTGAAGTTGGGGGTTGTCAGCCAGCCAGTGTTGCAGCGCCTGTTTGGCTTGCAGGGCGCCAGGTTCTTCCTGTCTGTTGCGTTGGGTCAATTCCGGGGCGTTGATGGCGGCAAAACGCAGTTTGCGACCATCGCTGAGTAATACAGTATCGCCATCAATGACGCGGCTGACAGTGACAGTTTGGTCAAAGGGCTGATCGGCAGGGCAAAGCGAGGCATCCTCGGCGGCGGCCAGGGCAGGGAACAGCAAAAGCAGTAGGGAATAACGGAATTGCGAAAACAGCAGGTGGAGTACTGCCGGGCGGTTTGACGAAACCACCCGGCGGCAAGCGCAAGGCTTACTTGATGCCGTATTTTTGGCGGAATTTGTCAACACGACCTGCGGTGTCAACAATCTTCTGCTTGCCGGTGTAAAACGGGTGACAAGCGGAGCAAACATCAAGGTGCAGATCCTTTTTGGCGGTGGAGCGGGTTTTAAAGCTCTCGCCACAGCTGCAGCTTACACTTACTTCTACGTATTCGGGATGGGTACCGGATTTCATTGTTCATTCCTCATTCTGGCCAGCCCTACCGCAACCGGACACTATGTCGGGCACCGCAGGGACGAAGGCCGGGATTATACGCAGATCAGCGGGTTGCCACAAGATGAATGCGTTAAGGTCGCGACCGTCCGGTGGCCGTTGTATACTGCTGGAAATCAATTTACGGACAAGTTTCTATGGCGACAGCGATGAGCTACAGCAGTATCCCTGAGGTGTTTCGCACTACCGCGAAGCAGCGTGCTGACCAGACTGCCATCATTTTTATGGGGCGCGAGGTCAGTTTTGGCCAAATTGACCAGCAAAGCGACCGGGTTGCGGCCGGGCTGGCGGCCAGGGGAATTGCCAAGGGCGATCATGTGGCCCTGTATTGCGTCAACTGCGACATTTTTGCGGCGGCTTACCTTGGCATCCTCAAGGCGGGAGCGATCGTTGTGCCGCTCAATTTGTTGCTGACGCCCAAGGAACTGGAATACATCATTAACGATGCCGAGTGTAAGGCATTGATTTATCACGAAGCCTTTGCGGACAACGTTAGCGCGTTCCGTGCTGCAGCTACCCGCCTGGATTTTTGTGTGGCGATAGGCGCCAAACAGTCTGCTGCCGACGATCTTGCCTGGCCGGCGTTGCTGGCCAACGAAGCCGCCGTTCCTGCCCCCATGTTCGACGCGGCGCAGGATGTGGCTTCTGTGCTCTATACCTCCGGTACCACCGGCAAGCCCAAGGGTGCGATGCTGACTCATCGCAATCTGCTGGCTGACACAGCGGGAGTGGTGAAGGCGATAAAAATTCACCCCGGGGAAGACCGCCTGTTGGTGGTGCTGCCGATGTTCCATGCCTTCGCCGCCACGGTGGGCATGTTGACGCCGCTGCTGTACGGCGCGACGCTGGTGCCCGTGCCCAAGTTTGAACCCGATCTGGTGATGAACACCATTGCCCAAACCCAGGCCACGATTTTCCTGGGCGTGCCCAGCATGTACAACGTGCTGCTGAATTTGTCTGACGAACAAGTGGCCAAATTTGCCAGTATCCGTTTCGGTATTTCGGGTGGCGCGGCCATGCCGCAAGAGTTGCTCAAGCGCTTTGAACAACGCTATGGCAAATTTATTTACGAAGGCGACGGTCCGACCGAATGTGGTCCGGTAACCTGCGTCAATCCGATTGATGGTGTGCGCAAGCATGCGTCAGTAGGTTTGCCGATTCCGGGCGTGGAAATGAGCATACGCGATTTGCAGGGTATTGAAGTTGCCGACAACGAAATTGCCGAAATCTGTGTGCGTGGCGACAACGTCATGAAGGGTTATTTCAAGCGTCCGGACGATACCCGCGAAAGTTTCTGGCCAGAAGGCTGGTTCCGTACCGGCGACCTGGGCTATCGCGATGCCGATGGGTATTTCTACATCGTCGATCGCATCAAAGACATGGTGATCGTCAACGGTATGAATGTCTATCCACGCGTGGTGGAAGAAGTGCTTTACGAACATCCCGATATTCGTGAAGCGGCGGTGATCGGTGAACCGCACGAGTCGCATGGCGAAATTCCGGTGGCGTACGTTTCATTGCAGCCCGGCAAAGAAATAAACGCAACGGATATCAAAACATTTTGCCGCGACCGTTTAGGTCGTCACCAGATTCCGCGCCGGATTCATTTCCTGGCTGAATTGCCAAAAAATGCCGCCGGTAAAATTCTCAAGCGCGAATTGCGCAAACACGGCGAGTTAGAGCGCGGTATCGACAGCCGCGAAGAAGCATAAGCCACAGACAGCATTGTTAGGAAAAAATATGGCAGGGCAGAAAACCCTCTATTGGTACGACTACGAAACCTTCGGCGCCAATCCCATGTACGATCGGTTGGTGCAATTTGCCGGCGTGCGTACCGACGAAGATCTGAACATCATTGGTGAGCCGCTGATGATGTACTGCAAGCCCGCAGATGATTTTTTGCCGCAACCCATTTCCAGCTTGATTACGGGCATCACGCCGCAAAAAGCCTTGCTTGAAGGCATTCCCGAAGCGGAATTTATTCGGCGCATCAACGCAGAATTTTCCCAACCAAATACCTGCGTGTTGGGTTACAACAATTTGCGTTTTGATGACGAATTTACCCGTTACAGTTTGTATCGCAATTTGCTGGATCCCTATGCGCGTGAATGGCGGGATGGATGCTCGCGCTGGGATTTACTTGATGTGGTGCGGATGACGCGCGCGTTGCGCCCTGAAGGCATCGTTTGGCCGAGCAACGATGAAGGTCGGCCCAGCGTGCGTCTGGAAGATCTGACCAAAGCCAATCAGGTGTCGCATGAATCGGCGCATGATGCGCTAAGTGACGTTTACGCGACTATCAGCATTGCGCGACTGATCAAGGAAAAACAACCCAAGCTGTACGATTACGCCTATCAGAATCGCGGTAAAAACCAGGTGCTGAAAATGCTCAATCTGCGCGAGCAAAAACCTGTAATTCATATTTCCGGCATGTATCCCGTTGAGCAGGGCAACATGGCCATCGTCGTGCCGATTGCCAATCACCCGACCAACAAAAACGGTGTGATGGTGTTTGATCTGAGCCACGATCCGACGCCGTTGTTCAAAATGAACGTGGAAGAAATTCACGAGCGCATTTTTACACCGACGGCAGAAATGGCGGAGGGCGTGGATCGCTTGCCGATCAAAACCGTACATGCCAACAAGTGCCCCATCATTGCGCCGATGACCACCCTGAGTGGCGCGCAGGCAAAAAAATACGGCATTGATCTGAACGTTATCCGCAATCATCTGGCGATACTGACCAGTGGTGCACCGCTGAACAAAAAATTGCAGCAGGTATTAAATAGTACAGAATTTGAAAAACGCACTGACCCGGATTACATGCTCTACGGCGGCCCGTTTTTCAGTCAGGATGACCGAGCACGCATGGATCAGATTCAGCAACTGTCACCGCAGCAATTGGCGGATCACCAGCCGGTGTTTGATGACAAGCGTTTGCCGGAAATGTTGTTCCGCTACCGTGCGCGCAACTGGCCGGAAAGTTTGTCGGTCGCGGAGCGGGCGCAGTGGGATGAATTCCGTGCCGAGCGCCTGACCAAGCAGGAAGGCGAACGACTAAATTTTGCGGCATTTTTTGATGAAATCGAGCGGCTGCGTGCCGAGCCGGACCGCCTGGGTCCGGACTGGGCGATACTGGATGAGCTTGAATCCTACGGAAAAGCGTTGCGCGCTGGCGTGTAAAGCGTTGTCAGTTTTGTTGAGTCAGCTCGATAGCTAAATTGCTGTTGTTGATATGCTGAAATGGACCGGCGGATTTCTCCGCCGGTCTTTGCAAATTACGCATCCACAGATTGAACGATGCCGCTGTGTCGCAGTAGTGCGTCGATTTGTGGTTCGCGGCCACGAAATTCGACAAACAATTCCATCGGTTCTTTTGAGCCGCCATTGGCGAGAACGCTGTTGAGGAATTTTAAACCCGTCTCGCGATCGAATATGCCGTTTTCTTCGAACAGTGAAAACGCATCCGCCGACAATACTTCCGCCCACTTGTAGCTGTAGTAACCTGCGGCGTAACCGCCGGCAAAAATGTGCGAGAAGCTGTGGGCAAAGCGATTGAATGAAGGTGGTTGTACCACCGCAATCTCTTTGCGAACGTCATTGAGTACATCGTAAATCCGGCCAGATTTGGCGGGGTCGAATTCCAGATGCACGCGGAAATCGAAAATTGAAAATTCTATTTGTCGCAACATCTGCATGCCGGATTGGAAATTACGTGCAGCGAGCATGCGCTTAAACAATTCGTCAGGAATGTTTGCGCCGGTTTCGTAATGCTTGGCAAACAGGTTGAGTGCCTGACGATCCCAGCACCAGTTTTCCATAAACTGGCTGGGCAGTTCGACCGCATCCCAGGGAACGCCGCTGATGCCGGAGACGCTGGGGTAATCAATTTGCGTCAGCATGTGATGCAGGCCGTGACCGAATTCGTGAAACAGTGTTTCAACTTCATCGTGAGTGAACAGCGCTGGCTTGTCGCCCACGGGAGGGGTGAAGTTGCAGGTCAGGTAGGCCACTGGTGTTTGCAGTTGGCCATTCTTTTTCATGCGTGGCAGGCAATCATCCATCCACGCGCCGCCGCGTTTCTTTTGGCGTGCGTACAGGTCCAGATAAAACTGGCCGCGCACGCTGCCATCGTCTTGCAGAATTTCATAAAACCGCACGTCTTTGTGCCAGGTGTCGACGCCGGTTTTTTCGCGAATTTTCAAACCATATAATTTTTCAACCACGGCGAACATGCCGGGGATGACATTGGTTTCGGGGAAGTAAGGTTTGAGTTCTTCCTGGGTGATGGCGTATTTGTGCTGACGCAATTTCTCGCCGTAGTAGCTGTAATCCCACGCCTGCAAATCAGTCACGCCAAATTGATTTTTGGCGAAATCGCGCAATTCCTTGAGTTCTGCATGGGCCATGGGCTGTGAGCGCTTGGCCAAATCAGTGAGGAAGTTCATCACCTGGTCAGTTCGGGTGGCCATTTTGGTGGCAAGGGAGCGTTCGGCGTAATTGTGAAAGCCGAGCAGTTGTGCGGCTTGATGACGCAGCGCGAGGATTTCATCCATGACCGGGCCGTTGTCCCATTGGCCGGCATTGGGGCCTTCATCGGATGCGCGGGTCACGTAGGCGGTGTACATTTCTTTGCGCAGTTCGCGGTTGTCGGCGTAGGTGATCAGCGGGAAGTAGGATGGAAATTCCAGCGTCAGCAACCAGCCTTGTTTGTCTTGTTGTTGTGCTGCCTGACGCGCCAAGCCAAGCGCTGATTCCGGCAAACCGGCCAGCTCGGATTCGTCGCTGATCAGTTTGGTGAATGCCTGGGTTGCGTCCAGCAAGTTTTCTTCAAATTTGGATGTCAGGTTGGATAGTTTCTGCATGATGTCTTTGTAGGCATCTTTTTTCTCGGCGCTGAGTTCCACCCCGGAAAGACGAAAATCACGCAGGGCATTGTCGATGATTTTTTTCTGCGCATGATCAAGGCGACGATATTCGTCGCCATCGGCGATTTGTTTGAAGGCGTGAAACAGGCGCTCATTTTGGCCCATTTCGGTAGCATAGGCACTGAGCTTGGGCAGGCAGGCATTGTAGGCTTCGCGCAGCGAGTCGCTGTTGACCACGGAATTCATGTGGCTGACAGGTGACCAGGCGCGGCTGAGTTGCGCTTCGATTTCCTCTAGGGGCTGGACCAAGTTGTCCCAGCTATAGTTGCTGTTGGCGTCAAGTAATTGCTGAACAGTTTGCCGGTTACGTGTGGTCAATTGGTCGATGGCATCTTCAGCGTGTTCGGGTTGAATGGCAGAAAACGCGGGCAGGCCTTCATTGCGCAGTAATGGATTGTTGGTCATTAGGTTTTCCACTTGTTAAAGTAGTTGGTCGTATGACAGTAACTTTAACATGACTGGTTTGTCAGTCACAGTTTTGGCGGAGCAGCGCATGAGCAAGCACTATGATTTGATCGCCATTGGCGCTGGTAGTGGCGGGATTTCGGTGGCGGAAAAAGCCGCCGCCTACGGCAAAAAAGTGGCCGTGGTCGAGGATGACATGATCGGCGGCACTTGCGTGAATCGCGGTTGTGTACCCAAAAAAGTCATGTGGTACGGGGCGCAGCTTGCGGAAATGCTGCATGATGCGGCGGATTATGGATTTGCAGTACAGAGCAATGGTTTGGATTGGCGTGGCCTGGTGGAAAAACGCGAAAGCTACATCGGCAATATCACCGGCTGGTACCATGGTTATTTGAAAGATTTGGGTATTGATGAGCTGGTAGGCACGGCGCGGTTTGTTGACAGTCGCACGCTGGAGGTGTCGGGCCAAACCTACACTGCGGACAAAATTGTGATCAGCACGGGCAGTGTGCCGGCGCGTCCTCGGTTGCCGGGGGCGGAACTGGGCATGACCTCCGATGGTTTTTTTGAGTTGACTGAACAGCCTCGTCGGGTAGCGATTGTTGGTGCGGGATATATCGCAACAGAACTGGCCTGTGTGTTGCGCCACTTGGGTAGCGAAGTGACGGTGTTGCTGCGCGGTCAGCAGTTGCTGGAGCGATTTGATCCGTTGCTGCGCGAGGTGCTGATGGATGAAATGCAAAAAGATGGCATCAAACTGGTGTCGTGTATTGAACTAAACGCGCTGGAAAAAGCTAGTGACGGTACGCTGCAGTTGCGCAGCAATCGCGGTGAGCATTTGTCGAATTTTGATGCAGTGATCTGGGCAATAGGCCGGCAGCCGCGCACAGCGGAGCTGAATCTGGCCGCAGCCGGTGTGCAAGTGGATGAAAATGGCTTCATTATTGCTGACGATATGCAGCACACCAACGTGCCTGGGATTTATGCCATTGGCGATGTCACGGGTCGAGCGGCGTTGACACCGGTGGCGATTGCCGCAGGACGTCGTCTGGCGGATCGTTTGTTTGCCGGCAAGCACAATCGCAAGGTGGATTATTCGCAAATTCCCACGGTGGTTTTTACTCATCCGCCGATAGGTACGGTTGGCCTGACCGAGGATGAAGCGCGTCGCGAGTATGGTGACGCAGTGAAAATTTATCAAACACGATTCACCTCGATGAAGTACGCTTTTACCCGTCGTCAGGTAAAAACGGCGATGAAACTGGTGACCGTGGGCGCAGAGGAAAAAATCGTGGGTTGCCACATCATCGGCAACGGCGCGGACGAAATGCTGCAAGGATTTGCCGTGGCGATTCGCATGGGGGCGTGCAAAGCGGATTTTGATGACACCATCGCGATTCATCCGTCCAGCGCGGAAGAATTGGTAACGATGCGCTAAAGTTGGAGTGAGGAAAAGTTAATGGCGATTAGAGCGTACAAAGATCATCACCCGGACATCGCGCCGGGTGTGTATGTCGACGACATGGCCCTGGTGGTGGGTCGGGTGAGCATTGGTCGCGACGCGTCCATCTGGCCAATGTCGGTGGTGCGTGGAGACGTGCACAGCATTTGCATCGGCGAACGGACTAACGTGCAAGATGGTTCCGTGCTGCATGTGACGGCGGACAATCAATTCAACCCTGGCGGCTTTGGGTTGACCATCGGCAACGATGTGACGATAGGTCACGGCGCGATTTTACATGCATGCACGATTGAAGATTTTTGCCTGATCGGCATGGGTGCGACTGTGCTGGATGGTGCGATTGTTCGCGCCAAGGCAATGGTGGCAGCAGGTTCGGTGGTTCCGCCGGGCAAAGAACTGGAAGGCGGCTATTTGTGGATGGGTTCGCCTGTGCAAAAGGCACGTCCGCTCAAGCCAAAGGAGTTGGAGTACCTGACCTATTCTTCCGGTCACTATGTGCGCTTGAAAAACGAATATCTGAATGATCGCTAAAGAAAATTCAAGTTTGCGTGGAAGCTGTCGAATATTGCAACAGTAGATAAGGTGTTGAATTGTTTTATCAGGCACCAGGGAGTAAACGAGAGGAAAGGCTATGCGTTATTGGTTGATGGGATTTGCGTTGTTCTTGGGGGTTTCCAGCGTCACGATGGCGGAAACACGTTACGTGATGGATGTGATGTATGTGACCTTGCGTACCACGGCAGGTGAGGATTCTAGTTTGGTAAAAACCATTCGCAGTGGAACCAAGCTGGAAATTCTGGAAGACACTGGTGATTACGTTCGGGCATCGATGGAAGACGGCACAGAAGGTTGGGTGCGGTCTCGCTATTTGCAAAATCAACCAACGGCAGCAGAGCGCTTGGCGAGTTTGGAGCGCGAGCTGGCGGCAGTGACCAAAGAGCGCGACTCGCTGAAATCCAGCAGCGGTGAATTCAAGGACAAAGCCAAAGACACGGACAAAGAACTAAAGCGTCTGCTGTCAGAAAATCAAAAGCTGGAAAAACAATTTAAAGACATCAGCGAAGCTGCAGCAGAACCGCTGAAGCTGAGCAAGCAAAATGAAGAACTGACTGCCAGTAACGCAACGATGCGTACCGAGCTGGAGACGTTGCGCCACAAGGTCACTGAAATGGAAGATACCTCGGATCTGGAATGGTTTATCAGTGGCGGTATTATCATTTTCGTCGGTGTGCTGATTGGCCTAGTTCTGCCAAACCTGCGCAGCCGTCGCGGTAGCTGGGCATAGTTCCAAACAAATTTACGCTATACTGACGGCCCTGTTTTCAGGGCCGTTTTTTTTCGTCAAGGAAATCTGTATGGATCATTACGCGGTCATTGGTAATCCTATTAGTCATAGCAAGTCGCCGAAAATTCACGCCGAATTTGCCCGTCAGACCGGGCAGGCGATGGACTACAGCGCGCAGTTGGCACCGCTGGAAGGTTTTGCGCAGACCGTGCGCTCTCTGGTGGGTGAGGGCTATCGCGGCATGAACGTGACGGTGCCGTTCAAGGAACAAGCATGGCAGTTGGTGGATGAATTGGCGCCACGTGCCAAAAAAGCCGGCGCGGTGAATACCATTGTGGTGCAGCCGAATGGCAAATTGCGCGGGGATAACACCGACGGCGTGGGTTTGGTGAGTGATCTGGCGCGCAATGGCGTTGCGCTGGCTGGCAAGCGCGTGCTGGTACTGGGGGCCGGCGGCGCGGTGCGTGGGGTGTTGTCACCGTTGTTGGCGGAAAAGCCGGCGTTACTGGTGCTGGCCAATCGTACCTTGTCGCGTGCCGAGGAATTGGCGCAATTGTTTGCCGATGAGGGACAGCTTCAAGCGCGCAGTTTCGAACAACTGGCGGCGGATGGTCGGGCGTTTGATGTGGTGATCAATGGTACGGCGGCGAGTCTGCAGGGTGAGGTGCCGCCTATCGGCGAGGCCAGTGTTGCCGGGGCGAGCTGCTACGACATGATGTATGGCGACAAACCGACGGCATTTTTGGCTTGGTGCGCGCAGCACGGTGCGGCCAAGTGTGTGGATGGTTTGGGGATGCTGGTCGAGCAGGCGGCCGAGGCATTTTACCTATGGCGCGGCTGTCGGCCGCGCACTGCCGAGGTTATTCGTCAGCTCCGCGCCTAGCGGGTGCCAAACACGACGATGGTTTTGCCGCTGACCGAAATCAGGTGCTGATCTTCCAGTTCCTTGAGAACGCGGCCAGCCATTTCGCGTGAACAGCCTACGATGCGACCGAGTTCCTGACGGGTAATCTTGATCTGCATGCCGTCCGGGTGAGTGATGGCATCGGGCTCCTTGCTCAGGTCGAGCAGGGTGCGGGCGATGCGACCGGTCACGTCCATGAACGCCAAGTCACCCACTTTGCGACTGGTTTTGCGCAGACGCGAGGCCATTTGGCTAGACAGGGCGAACAGCAGGTTGGGTTCTTCGACCGCTAGCGACTTGAATTTGCCGTAGCTCAATTCACCCAAAACACAGTCAGTACGTGCCCGAACCCAGGCGCTGCGTCCCAGGCCGGCTTCTTCGAACAGGCCCATTTCCCCGAAAAAATCGCCCTTATTGAGGTAGGCCAGCACAATTTCCCGTCCTTCATCCTGTTCCATCACTACAGCCACCGAGCCTTCGATGATGTAGTACAACACGTCGGGTTGGTCGCCGGCGTAGATGATCAGGGTCTTGGTAGGGTAGCGGCGGCGATGGCAATGGGTGAGAAAGCTTTCAATCGGCGCGGACACGACCTTGGGTTTGTCGGGAATGGGGTTGGCGCTCATAATGCTGTCCTTTGTTCACTGGGCGGTTCATTAAATAAGCTTTGGGCTTATGTTAGTATAACGGCAGCTTTTTTTTGGAGTTGAAGGCAATGACGGCGATGAAGGCAAGAGTCAAATGGGTAGAAGGTGCCACGTTTGTGGGGGAGTCCGGTTCCGGCCACGCGGTGGTGATGGACGGTCCGGCTGACGGCGGTGGTCGTAACCTGGGGGTTCGCCCTATGGAAATGCTGTTGCTGGGAACCGGGGGCTGCTCTGCCTACGACGTGGTTCATATCCTGAAAAAGGGCCGTCAGCCTATTCTGGATTGCTATGTTGAGCTTTCTGCAGAGCGCGCCGACACTGCACCGGCGGTGTTTACCAAAATCCATCTGCATTTTGTGGTAACGGGCAGCGCCAATCTCAAAGAAGCCCAGGTCAAACGCGCGGTGGAATTGTCTGCTGAAAAGTATTGCTCTGCGTCCATCATGCTGGGCAAGGTGTGCGAAGTGACGCACAGCCACGAAGTCCGTGTTGCCGAGGAGGCATAGCATGCAGCGTCCCGCACCGACCACCGGTATGCGTCACGTGGCGCTGTTCGTCAAAGACCTGGAAGCCTGCGAGCATTTCTATGTCGATTTGATGGGAATGGCGGTGGAATGGCGCCCAGACCCGGATAACGTCTACCTTAGTGGTGGTGTGGATAATCTGGCTCTGCATCGGGCGACGTTCACTGCTGCCCCCAGTAGCGAGCAAAAGCTTGATCATATTGGATTTATTGTCGACAAAATGGCCGATGTGGATGATTGGTTTGGCTTTTTGAAGGCCAATGGGGTGCGGATTCGCAACGAGCCGCGTACCCATAGGGATGGGGCGCGCAGTTTTTATTGCTACGATCCTGATGACATTGTGGTCCAAATTATTTATCATCCGCCCCTTTCGGATAAAGGTGCGAGATAGCAAGTGGCGGGCAGCTGGCGCTTGATCGTTTTATCCTCGGGGGCCGCTTTGTGGGCGGCGTTGTTGTACAGCTAGTTGCCAGAGGGGATTGTCAATGCCTCTTTACCAGGACAAATTAAGACTTCATGGCTTTAATAATCTAACTAAGTCATTGAGTTTTAACATTTATGATATTTGCTACACGCGCACTGAACAGCAGCGCCGTGAGTACATTGCGTACATCGATGAAGAGTACAATGCCGCGCGTCTGACCAAGATTCTGACCGAGGTGTCCAATCTGATCGGTGCGAACGTGCTCAATATCGCCCATCAGGACTACGATCCCGAGGGTGCGAGCGTAACTATCCTGATCTCTGAGGAGCCGGTGGTTACCGAGAACTTGGTTGCAGGTGATGTTGGTGGTGAACACCCCGGTCCATTGCCCGAAACGGTGGTTGGTCATCTGGACAAGAGCCATATCACGGTGCACACCTATCCGGAGAGTCATCCTCACGAAGGTATCAGTACCTTCCGTGCGGACATTGACGTGTCTACCTGTGGTCGGATTTCGCCGCTGCGCGCGTTGAACTTCCTGATCCACAGTTTTGATTCGGACATCGTAATCATGGATTACCGCGTGCGCGGTTTTACCCGTGACGTGGACGGTAAAAAGCATTACATCGATCATCCGATCAATTCCATCCAGAATTACCTGTCGGATGACACCAAGGATCGCTACAAGATGGTTGACGTCAACATCTATCAGGAAAATGTTTTCCACACCAAGATGTTGCTCAACGATTTTGACCTGAACAATTATTTGTTCGGTATTTCTGAGTCAGATCTTACTGAAGATGAAGCCGAGCGTATTCGGTTGAAACTGCAGCGGGAAATGCAGGAAATCTTCTTCGGACGCAACTACGGCAATCCGTAAGCGCAGCCGAAACGCAAAAAAGGCCAGCAATGCTGGCCTTTTTTGTGCGCGTTCGGTTTAGGCGTTAAATTCGGTACGCGGTGGTGGTCATGATCTTGGAGCTGAGTTTCATCAGTGCCTTGATCGGCGCGGGCAGAGCGGCACCGCCGGCGCGCAACGCAGTATCGGCGTGGTGAACTTCGTCGATTTTCATTTGCTCAATAATCACCCGGCTGCGCTCATCCTGCTTGGGCAGCTCGGTCAGGTGATGGTCCAGATGTTTTTCCACCTGACGCTCGGTTTCCACCACGAACCCTAGGCTCCATTTGTCACCGGCGATACCGGCAGCGGCACCGATGGCCAGCGAGCCGGCGTACCACAGCGGATTGAGCACGCTCTTGTGGCTGTCCAGTTCCTTGAGGCGCTGGTCGCACCATTCCAGATGATCATTTTCTTCCTCGGCGGCGCGCTGCATGGTTTTGCGCACGGCGCTTTTGCGCGCAGTAAGCGCTTGCCCCTGATACAGCGCCTGGGCGCAGACTTCGCCGGTATGGTTGACGCGCATCAGGCCAGCCGAGTGGCGGCGTTCGGCATCGGACAGGGTGCTGTCGGCAACGCCTTGGGCCGGGTTGGGGCGCTCGGTGACTTCAGGGCGACCGAACAGGGTGCGCAGACCCTGGTCCAAATTGATGACGGCGAGATCGAGTGGCGAGAGTCGGCGTGATGACATGGGTGATTACTCAAGTTGACGGTGGAATAACACTAGCGGATGGAGCAGTTCGGTGTCCAGTCCCCGCTGGCGCAGTTGGCCGGCCAGGTGCAGTGCGCAACCAATATTGGTGGATACGATAATGTCGGGTTTGGCGGCAAGCAACTGATCCAGGGTTTGTTGTCCCAGGCGCTGCGCGATGTCCGGTTGACTTAGCATATTGCTGCCACCGGCGCCGCAGCAGCCAGAGGCGCCAGGGGTGATCAGTTTGATGTCGGGAATGTGGGCAAGCAGACGCTCCACTGCCTGTGGCTGGCCAATCACATTGCGATGCGAGCAGGGTTGGTGAATGGCTACATTCTTTGGCAGTGGTCGTAGCTGCAGCGAGCGTAATTGTTCTAGCTGGCTGAGGTAGTGGCAGGCTTCAGCCGCACGATCGGCGAATAGCCTGGGGTAATCCTTTAGCGTGGCGCCGCAGCCCGTGGCCAAAAAAATGATGGGCAGATCGTTGTCGAAGGCGGCTAGATTTTGCTGCTGTAGCTGCGCGAAGTTTTGAGTGTCGCCGGAATGTTGCGCCAATGCACCACAGCATTGTTGTTGGGCGGGTGTGGCGACTTCGATGCCGCAGGCGGACAGGATGCGCTGGCAAGCAGTGATGCTGTTGCTGTCCAGGCTTTCGTTGGCGCAGCCGGTGAACAGGTTGACCTGGGCCGTGGTCGGCTGGGAAAAATCGCGAAATGCCGGTGCCAGTTCGCGAGGTAAAAGTCGGCGGGCAGTTTCGGCGCGGCCGAAAAGAGGCAGGCGGGTCAAGCCGATTCGTTGGGCCAATCTTGTCAGTGCCAGCGGCCACTGTCGCCAGTGCCGGCGGACAGCGAAATTGTTGAGCCAGTTTGATGGCTGCGGCTGAAGCTGTCGGCCCAGGTTGTAGATTTGTGCGTACTCAACGCCGGAAGGGCATTTTTTTTCGCAGTTGCGGCACAGCAGGCAATGGTCGATGTGCGCCTGGGCGTGGGTGTCGGCGGTTAGCTGGCCGCTGGCCAGGCCGCGAATCAGGGCAATGCGACCGCGCGGTGATTCGTTTTCGTCACCAAACAACTGGTAGGTCGGGCAGTGGCTGGAGCACATGCCGCACATAACACAGCGATCGGTGAGGTTACTGATCTGGGCTTCCAGCGAATTTTGTGGTTTGGTCAAGGCATTGCCACCAAAAGTGGTAAAATGGGAACTCGTGTGAATTATACCGAGAGTGCACTGTGAGCATCGAAAAACCTTTTTACACCCGTCATATCTTTTTTTGTGAGAACAAGACCGACAGCGGAGATTGTTGCGCCAACTTTGATTCCACCAAGGCGCGGGAATACGTCAAGGACAAAGTGAAAACGCAAGGCCAGCACGGGCCGGGCATGGTGCGGGTGAACAAATCGGGCTGCCTGGGGCGCTGCGCGGAAGGACCGGTTGCCGTGGTTTATCCCGAAGGAACCTGGTATACCTATGTTGACCATGATGACCTGGACGAGATTGTTGCCGAGCATCTGGTAGGCGGGCGAGTGGTCAAGCGACTGCAGCTTGAGAATACTTGAGTTAATTAGTTATATTTGAGTTGACAAAGATTATTTTATACTGGATAATCTTTGTACACATTGCGGAAGCAGTGTACAGAATTGCGCACAGATTTTTGTCATAACTAGGTGACAATCCAGATCCACCCTCCCCTCCCTGTGGTGGTGTTTTGTTTGGCGGCCCTTGTTGGGCCGCTTTTTTTATTCGCGGTATTGACAGTCTGGCGCCTAACCAATATTATTGCCGGCCTTCTCTAGGCTGTAAAAGAATACCTAAGGGTCAAGAATGAAAACATTTAGCGCCAAGCCGCAAACTGTAACTCGCGACTGGTATGTGGTTGATGCCTCTGGCAAAACCCTGGGCCGTCTGGCCACCGAAGTTGCCTCACGTTTGCGCGGAAAGCATAAGGCGGAATATACGCCTCACGTTGATACCGGTGATTACATCGTAGTTATCAACGCATCACAGATTCAAGTGACTGGTCGCAAAGAATCCGACAAGATGTACCACCACCACACTGGCTTTATCGGTGGTCTGAAGACGATTTCCTTCGGCAAGCTGCGCGACAAAGCACCAGAGCGCATTATTGAAATTGCAGTGAAAGGTATGTTGCCCAAGAATTCTCTGGGTCGCGAAATGTACCGTAAACTGAAAGTTTACTCTGGTTCTGAGCATCCACATACTGCTCAGCAGCCCAAGTCTCTGGAAATTTAAGGATTAGATCATGGCTACTGCACAATATTACGGAACTGGTCGTCGCAAGAGCTCTACAGCTCGTGTATACCTGAGCACCGGCAGCGGTAACATCACTATCAACAAGCGTCCTATCGACGTTTACTTTGGTCGTGAAACTGCACGCATGATCGTTCGCCAAGCACTGGAGCGCGTCGAAATGACGAGCAAATTTGACGTGAACGTCACAGTTGCTGGTGGTGGTATCTCCGGTCAAGCGGGTGCTATTCGTCACGGCATTACACGCGCACTGATGAACTACGATGAAGCGCTGCGTCCGACTCTGCGTAAAGCAGGTTTCGTGACTCGTGACTCTCGTGAAGTTGAGCGTAAGAAAGTGGGCTTGCACAAAGCTCGCCGCGCTACACAGTTCTCCAAGCGTTAATCTGCTTTTGTCAAAACCCCCTGGCGGCGATGTCGTCAGGGGGTTTTTGCGTTTTGACAAATTGTCGCTGGCAGGATGAGCAATTCTGGTTCTGCCGTTTTCTTCTAATTGCGGCGTTGTCCGTTTCCTTCCTCGTTGTTTTCTGCTGGGTTGATCTGATGGTGCGGCTATGTAACAGTTTTGTCACATAGCGCTGCTAGACTTTGCATCACTGGAATATTTGCATATAGAGCAAATTTCCATATTTTTTGTTGTTAAATTGCAACGACAAAAACCGTGGAGTGCTTGATTTCTGGGACAAAACTAGTTGCACTTTACGTTTAGGGTGCTATAACTGTCCAGGTTTGTAAGTTTTTGCCAACATTGGAAATAGGAGAGAAAGAATGAAAAAGACACTGACAGCCATGGCGGTAGCCGCCGTATTGGCCGCACCGATGGCTGCTTCTGCAGATGCGACAGTTTACGGCAAAGTAAATGCCGCAGTTAGCCAAAAAACCATG
Source organism: Gammaproteobacteria bacterium (assembly GCA_029884425.1). NCBI lineage: Bacteria > Pseudomonadati > Pseudomonadota > Gammaproteobacteria > Gammaproteobacteria bacterium. The sequence goes on along the minus strand of JAOUHV010000006.1, from coordinate 27,505 downwards.
TTTGGCGCTGACGCTGCCTGGTCTTCAGATATTAGCTCCAGCAAGGGTACCAACGTTGGTGTTAAAGGTTCTAACGAGACTGAGCTGCTGGATTTTTCTGCCGTTTATAAATTTGAAATGGGTATGAACGCGGACAACACCTATGCACAGCGTGATACCTGGGTAGGTTTGTCATCCAATAGTCTGGGTACCGTTCGCGTTGGTGCCATGAAGACGTCTTACAAAACTTCCGGTGCCTACCTTGATATTTTCTGGGATACCGAAGTGCAAGCTGCAAATGATCTGCGTATTATGTCTAACCAATTGCACGGTGGTACTGGCGATGGCCGTGGTCGTCAAACTAACACCATTCAGTACACTTCACCCACTGTTGCTGGTGCGACTCTGAATGTTGATTACAACATGATCGCAGCGGGTTCTGACAACCTGGGCGTGGGCGTGCATTTCAAGAATGGTCCAGTGTTGGCGTTCGTTGATTACGTTAGCTTGCCAGGAAAAGGTAAGGATGGCTCTGATCTGACGGCAACTAAAGTGGGCGGCAAGTTCACTGCTGGCGATGTTGCTGTTGGCGTTCAGTATGAAATCGATGGTGGTGCGATTAACAAGGATGCAACCTCTAAGGCCAAGTCCAACACACTGTTCACCAACGTGTCTTACACCATGGGTGCAACGACTCTGACCGCCTCTTACGGTATGCAGGATGAAAATGCTTCTGGCGCTAAAGATGGCCATACCGCTTACGTCGTAGGTGCAATGCACAGCATTGCCAAGACAACGGCATTGTATGCTGCCTACGGTTCAGCCACGGGCGATGATTTGTGGGGCGACGGCATGAAGAAGAAGGCGATCGCAGACGATACGTCTACCATTTTGACTTTCGGTATGCAGCAATCTTTCTAAGATTTGTTTAGAAAGCAATGGTTTGAGAGCGGCGCCTAGGGCGCCGTTTTCTTTTCCCAGTGGACTGCGGGGATATTTTGTGGTCCAATGTGCTATCCGTTTAATAGCCTAGTAATTTAGTATGCTAAAGAAGCCTCAACTGATTTTGATTGATCTGGATGGAACCCTGGTAGACAGCGTGCCGGATTTGGCCTGGTCGGTAGACCGTTTGATGGAGAAGCTTGGTCGCCCTGTGCATGGCGAAGACAAAGTTCGTCATTGGGTGGGGAATGGCGTCGAGCGCCTGACCAAGCGTGCCCTGACCGAACAATTGCACGCCGAGCCTGACGCCGCAGAATACGACAAGGCCCTGCCGATTTTCATGGACTACTATCACCAGTCCAATGGCAAATACAGTCGCGTATTTGATGGTGTGGTGGGCGCGCTGAAAACATTTACCGCGGCTGGCTTCAAAGTAGGCTGCGTGACCAACAAGGCCGAAGCCTTTACCCTGCCGCTGCTGGAATCGTTGGGCATTCGCAAATATTTTGAAGTGGTGGTCAGTGGTGACACGACGGCGCACAAAAAACCGCACCCCGAGCCTTTGCTGTACGCGGCCAAGCAGTTTGGTGTTGCACCGGAAAATTGCCTGATGATTGGTGACTCCCAGCACGATGTGCAGGCGGCGCGCAATGCCGGTTTCCAGGTGGCGGCGGTGACCTACGGTTACAATCACGGCGAAGACATTCGTGATGCCAAGCCCGATGCAGTCGTTGATCGCATGGACGATATTCCCGGTTTGTGGGCATAAACCGGGATTAATGCAAGATTACCTATACAAAACTATCCTGTTTTTTTACCATCTGCATCGATGGCGAGGCTAACGTACCGCGTTGGTTGTCACGTTGGTCCAATTACAGGATTTGTTTGGTATGAGCATGAAAATTTCCCGCGAGCAGTTCGACGCCTTCGCCGCGCAGGGTTATAACCGGGTTCCGCTGATTCGAGAAGTGTACGCTGATCTGGATACGCCACTCAGCGTCTATTTGCGTTTTGCCCAGCGGCCGTTTTCCTATCTGTTCGAATCTGTGCAGGGCGGCGAAAAGTGGGGTCGTTACTCCATCATCGGTTTGCCCTGTCGTCATCGTCTGGAAGTGCGTGGTCACGAGGTCGCAGTGTTCGAGGACGAGCGCCGGCTTGAATTGTTGACCTGCGAAGATCCGCTGGCGTTTGTTGACGAATACCGTGAGCGCTACCAGGTAGCTCCGGTTGCCGGTCTGCCCAAGTTCACTGGTGGTCTGGTGGGCTATTTTGGCTACGACACCGTGCGCTACGTCGAGCCCCGCCTGGGCGAATGCCCCAATCCCGATCCCATCGGTTCACCCGACATTTTGCTGATGCTGTCTGAGGAAGTGATCGTTTTCGATAACCTCAGCGGCAAGCTGTACCTGATCGTGCATGCCGACCCCCATGACAATCGCGGCTGGAACAAGGCGCAATTGCGCTTGAATCAGCTGGTTGAGCAATTGCTGCAGCATCCGGTGCCGCGCGCCATGTTGGGCGCGAGAACTGGCGAGCTGGGCGAAGTGGATTTTGTATCCGAATTTACCCAGGCAGGTTTCGAAGCTGCGGTGCGCAAGGCCAAGGAATACATCACCGCCGGTGATGCCATGCAGGTGGTGTTATCGCAGCGCATGACTGTGCCGTTTGAAGCGGCGCCGATGGATTTGTATCGCGCATTGCGCAGTCTCAATCCTTCGCCCTACATGTACTTCATGGATTTGGGTGATCACCAGGTGGTGGGTTCATCGCCGGAAATTCTGGTGCGGCTGGAAGATGGCATGGTTACCGTGCGTCCCATTGCCGGTACTCGGCCGCGTGGTGCGACAGACGAACAGGACCAGGCGCTGGAAAAAGATCTGCTGTCCGATCCCAAGGAGCTGGCCGAGCACCTGATGCTGATCGACCTGGGTCGCAACGATGTGGGTCGTGTTGCCAAAACCGGCTCGGTGAAGGTGACGGCGAAAATGGTTATCGAGCGCTATTCGCACGTGATGCACATTGTCTCCAACGTGGTGGGCGAAGTGCGCGCTGATCACGAGGCGATGGATGTGATTCGTGCGACCTTCCCTGCGGGTACGGTATCTGGCGCGCCCAAGGTGCGGGCGATGGAAATCATCGACGAGCTGGAGCCGGTCAAACGCGGCATTTACTCTGGTGCGGTGGGCTACATCGGCTGGCACGGCAATGTCGACACCGCCATTGCGATCCGTACTGCGGTGATCAAGGACGGCAAACTCTACCTGCAGGCTGGCGCGGGCGTGGTGTATGACTCCGACCCCACCAAGGAGTGGGAGGAAACCATGAACAAAGGCCGGGCGGTGTTTCGTGCCGCGGCGTTGGCGGCGCAGGGGTTAGATTATCTGGCGCAGGGCCACAAGTAGAAATTCACTCAAGGCACGCTGGCGGCGTTGAAAGCGGCGCTCAAAATGCTCATTTACTTGAGTAAACTCCGCTTTTTCGCTTGCTTCCGCCTTGCCAGCGCACCTTGAGTGAATTTCACCACGGATAAAAAAGCCCTCGATCGAGGGCTTTTTCGTTTTACGCTTTGACGCGGTGGTAGGTTGTGGCCTGGCACTTGGGGCAGGGCGGAATGTGGCCGGGTTCCTTGAAGTGCAGTTCCTCGCCGCAGGCATCGCACACCAAAATGCCGGGGGCGGTAATTTCGCCGGTATGCCAGCTGGCGCTTTGTGCTTCATAGGCGAGGCGATCCAGTTCCAGCTTGGTTTGGTCGACCATCGCGGCGAAAGTTTCCAGTGCGCTCGCCTTGATGTACGCCAAGTCCAGTCGCAACCAATCGGCGAGTTTTTTCTCTTCATGCGCCATGTAGCGCGCAGCTTCGTACAAATCCTTCATCAGGTAGTCGCGCAGTTTATCCACTTCCTCGCGGGTTAGTTCGCCTAGGTCTTCGAGCTTGTCGGCAGCGTGGTGCAGTGAATCCTCTACCAGTGGTTTGGTTTCGTGGCGAAATTCGACGATGAATTCTTCGGCGTGGTTGAGCAGTTGCTGATAGCCCTTGCTCAGCTTGTCGGCGATTTTGTTTGGCACAGTACATCTCCTTCGCGTGGTTTGTTTCATCTTAACGCCGTGGGCGGCAGCTGTCAGCGAAATCCACGCCGACAGCGGGGCGTTTACCCTCTATAATACGCCCCAGGTTTAATTTCAGGTAAAACAGCTCCATGGAAAACAAGTACACGCCCAGCGCGGTTGAAGCCGAAGCGCAGAAATATTGGGAAGACAACAACTCCTTCGCCGTAGATGAAAATTCCGACAAGGAAAAATACTACTGCCTGTCCATGTTCCCCTATCCCAGTGGCCGTCTGCACATGGGCCACGTGCGCAACTATACCATCGGCGACGTGATCTCCCGTTTCCAGCGCATGCACGGCAAAAACGTACTGCAACCCATGGGCTGGGACGCCTTCGGTCTGCCGGCAGAAAATGCGGCGATCAAGAACAACGTGCCACCGGCCAAGTGGACTTACGAGAACATTGACTACATGCGCGGCCAGCTCAAGCGTCTGGGCTTTGGCTATGACTGGGATCGCGAAATCGCCACCTGTCATCCCGAGTACTACCGCTGGGAGCAGTGGCTGTTCACCAAGCTGTTTGAAAAAGGTCTGGTCTACAAGAAGACCGCGCCGGTGAACTGGTGCCCCAATGACATGACGGTACTGGCCAACGAGCAGGTCATCGATGGCTGCTGCTGGCGCTGCGACACCCAGGTGGAGCGCAAAGAAATTCCGCAGTACTTCATGAAGATCACCGACTACGCCGACGAGCTGCTGGCTGATCTGGACAAGCTCGACGGCTGGCCCGAGCAGGTGCGCACCATGCAGCGCAACTGGATCGGTCGCTCCGAAGGCGTGGAGATCGACTTCGCGGTGAAGGGTCAGGACGCGACGCTGCGCGTGTTTACCACCCGTCCCGATACGCTGATGGGCGTGACCTACGTGGCCGTGGCGGCGGAGCATCCGCTGGCCAAGGCTGCCGCGCAAGGCAATCCCGCGCTGGCCGCCTTCATCGAAGAATGCAAAAAAATGGAAACCGCCGAAGCGGCCATGGAGACCATGGAGAAGAAGGGCGTGGCCACCGGCCTGACTGCGATTCATCCGATCTCCGGTGAAGAGGTGCCCGTGTGGGCGGCCAACTTCGTGCTGATGAGCTACGGCACCGGCGCGGTGATGTCCGTGCCTGCCCATGACCAGCGCGACTACGAATTTGCCAAAAAATACGACCTGAGCATCAAGCAGGTCATCGCCGCTGCCAACGGCGAAAGTGTGGATCTGGACAAGGCCGCGTTTACCGACAAGGGCGTGCTGGTGAATTCCGGCGAGTTCAGCGGCAAGACCTCTGCCGAGGCATTTGACGCCATCGCCACTGCGCTCAGTAGCCAGGGCAAGGGCGAGAAGAAAACCACTTACCGCCTGCGCGACTGGGGTGTGTCCCGTCAGCGCTACTGGGGTGCGCCGATTCCCATTATCAACTGCCCCGACTGTGGCGCGGTGCCCGTGCCCGAAGATCAGCTGCCGGTGGTATTGCCCGAAGACGTGGAATTCGACGGCGTCGGTTCGCCGATCAAGAAAATGCCGTCGTTTTACCAGTGCACCTGTCCCAAGTGTGGCACCGCCGCCGAGCGCGAAACCGATACCTTCGACACCTTCATGGAGTCGTCCTGGTATTTCGCCCGCTATGCTTGCCGCGACAATGGTCAGGCGATGCTGGACAAACGCGCCGACTACTGGATGCCGGTGGATCAGTACATCGGCGGTATCGAGCACGCCATCCTGCATCTGCTGTACGCGCGCTTCTTCAACAAGTTGATGAGGGACGTTGGTCTGGTTTCGGTGGACGAGCCGTTCAAAAATCTGCTGACTCAGGGCATGGTGCTAAAAGACGGCGCCAAGATGTCCAAGTCCAAGGGTAACACCGTCGACCCGCAGGCGCTGGTCGACGAATACGGCGCCGACACCGCGCGCCTGTTCATGATGTTTGCCGCGCCACCTGAACAGAGTCTGGAATGGTCCGATGCCGGCGTTGAGGGTGCGTTCCGCTTCCTGAAGAAGGTGTGGAAACAGGTGCATGATCACATGGCGGCCAAGCCGAAAACGGCGCTGGATGTTGCCAGTCTGAACGAAGGCCAGAAAGACCTGCGTCGCGTGGTGCACACCGCGCTGAGCAAGGTCGAAAACGATTACGCTCGCCGCTTCACCTTCAACACCGCGATAGCGGCGGTGATGGAAATGCTCAATGCGCTGGGCAAATTCGATGACGAGTCGGCGCAGGGCCAAGCCGTGCGCCACGAGGCGCTGGAACTGGCGGTGCTGATGCTGTCGCCAATTGTGCCGCACATTACCCACCGCCTGTGGCAGACGCTGGGTCACAACGACGCAGTGGTCAATCGCGATTGGCCCAAGGTCGACGAAGCTGCACTGGTTTCTGATTCGGTCGAGTTGGTGGTGCAGGTCAACGGCAAGTTGCGTGGTCGCCTCAAGGTGGCTGCTGATGCCAGCAAGGACGCCATCGAAGCGGCGGCGCTGAACGAGGAAAACGTCAAACGCTTCCTCGAAGGCCAGTCGGTCAAGCGCGTCATTGTGGTGCCGGGCAAGCTGGTCAACGTGGTGGTGGGTTAACGCCATGCGCTGGCTGCTGCCGGTGCTGGCCCTGCTGCTGAGCGGCTGCGGTTTTTACCTGCAGGGCAGTCTGCCGAGCGGGGCGGTTTTGCCGGTGTTCACGGTGTCCGGTCTGGCGGATACCCATCCGCTGGTACAGGAGCTGGAACAGCAGTCGGCGAACTATCGCCAGGATGCGCAGCAGACCCGGCGACTGCACATTTCGCGTGCCCAATGGCAACAGCGGGTGATTTCCCATGCCCAGGACGGCACGCCGGTGGAGTACGAGCTGCGCCTGGAATTGCGGGTCCAGGTACAGGACCAGGACGGTCAGTTGCGGGCGGAATATCCGCTAAGTGTTTATGGTGACTACAGTTTTAGCCCGGCGCTGATACTCAGCAAAGGGGTGGAAGAAGCGCGGTTGCGCGACGATCTGGTGCAGCGCGCCGCGACCAATATCCTGCGCCGATTGGCGTATCAACAGTAAATTCCGCGGATGGGCGTGGGTTTTTGCCTCGGCGCTGTTAAAATAGCCACCTGTATCCGTGGAAGTGGCCGGTGAACATCAAACCTGAACAGCTCAAAGCCCAGCTCAAACGCGGGCTTTCCCGAGTCTATTTTCTCAGCGGTGACGAACCGCTGCAGTTGGCTGAGTGCGCCGATGTGATTCGTGCGGCAGCGCGCGAGCAGGGTTTTATCGACCGTGAATTGCTGCATGTGGAGCCAGGTTTTGACTGGAGTGTGCTGTATGACGCAGCGACGGCCATGTCGCTGTTTGCCCAGCGGCGCATCATTGAGTTGCGGTTAAAAAATTATTCCCTGGGTGATGCCGGCAGCGCGGCGCTGACCACGTATCTGCAGGCACCGCCCGAAGACAATATTTTTCTGGTGACAGCGCCCAAGGCTGACGGCAAAAGTAAAAAGCTGGCCTGGTACAAACAGCTGGAAACGGCTGCTGATTGTGTGCAGGTCTGGCCGATTGAGGCCAAGCAGTTGCCGGGTTGGATTTCCCACCGGGTCAAAACCAAGGGGATGAACATCACCCCTGGGGCGGCGCGCATGCTGGCCGAACGGGTTGAGGGAAATTTGCTGGCCGCCAGCCAGGACATCGAAAAACTGGCGCTGCTCTATCCCGACCAGGTTTGGGACGAGGAACTGGTGCTGGAGGCGGTGGCCGACAGTGCCAAATATGACGTGTTTGGTCTGGTGGAAAGTGCCCTGCTGGGTGATCGCCACCGCTATGCCCATGTGCTGGAACATTTGCGTGCATCGGGCACCGAGCCGATTCTGGTGGTGTGGGCGCTGGCTGAAGAGCTGCGCCGCATGCACGACATGGCGCTGGCGCGTGCTGCCGGCCATTCGCCGGATCAGGTGATGCGCGATGGCAAGGTGTGGGGTAATCGTCAGGGCGCGGCGCGGGCGGCCATGGACCGGTTTCGACCGATACAGTGGGTGCGAATGCTACGTCACGCGGCGCAGATTGATCGTATGATCAAAGGACAACAACCGGGGAATACCTGGGACGAAATTCTGAAACTAGGGCTGGCGATGGCCGGCTGTGAATTGTTAAGAGCGTGATATGACGGATGTAAAAAATTACATGGTAAGCCTGGGTAAACAGGCGCGTGCGGCAGGGCGGGCAATGGCTCGCGCCAGCACCAACACCAAAAATGCCGCGCTGGAGGCGATTGCCCGCCAGTTGGAGGCGCAGCAGGTACAAATTCTGGCAGCCAATGCCAAAGACATGCAGGCGGGACGCGACAGTGGTCTGGATGCGGCGCTGCTCGATCGGCTGGAACTGAACCCAGCGCGAGTGGCGGCCATGGTCGAAGGTTTGCGTCAAGTGGCGACCCTGGCTGATCCCGTGGGCGAAATCTCCGACATGAAATTCCGTCCGTCTGGCATTCAGATCGGCAAAATGCGCGTGCCTTTGGGCGTAGTCGGCATCATTTACGAATCCCGTCCCAACGTGACGGCGGACGCGGCGGCGCTGTGTCTGAAATCCGGCAATGCGGCGATTTTGCGCGGCGGCAAAGAGGCGATTCACTCCAATCAGGCCATCGCCAACTGCATTCAGGCAGGACTGAAGCAGGCCGGCTTGCCGGCGCAGGCGGTGCAGGTGCTGGAGATTACTGATCGCGAAGCGGTGAGCATGATGATCGCCATGCCCGAATACGTCGATGTGATTATTCCTCGCGGTGGCAAGGGGCTGATTGAGCGAATCAGCAAAGATGCGCGCGTGCCGGTGATTAAACACCTGGACGGTATTTGTCATGTCTACATCGACGATGATGCTGATCTGGAAAAAGCGATTCAGATTGCTTTCAACGCCAAGACTCATCGCTATGGCGTGTGCAATGCGATGGAAACGTTGTTGGTCAGCGAAGCGATTGCCGAGCGCGTGCTGCCTGAGTTGTGCGGCATGTACAAGGAAAAAGGCGTGGAGCTGCGTGGCTGTGCGACCACTCAGCGTTTGATTGATGGCGTGATTGCGGCAACGGAAGAAGATTGGGCGACCGAATATCTGGCGCCGATTTTGGCCATTCGCGTGGTCAAAAATGTCGACGAGGCGATGGACCACATTGAGCAGTACAGCTCGCGTCACACCGAAGCGATTGTCACCGAAAATTACAGCACTGCACGACGTTTTCTTGCTGAGGTGGATTCCAGCTCGGTGATGGTGAATGCCTCGACCCGCTTTGCCGATGGCTTTGAATACGGCCTGGGTGCCGAAATTGGTATCAGCACCGACAAATTCCACGCGCGTGGTCCTGTCGGCCTGGAAGGGCTGACCTCGCAGAAATATGTGGTGTTCGGCGATGGTCAGATTCGTCAGTAATAAATCATGACTGACGCGCAGCGCGCCATTGGCATTTTGGGTGGGACGTTTGATCCCATTCATTTTGGCCATTTGCGGATTGCGCTGGAGTTGCAACAGGAATTAGGTTTGGCGGCGGTGCGTATGCTGCCGTGTGCGCAACCACCGCACCGTGGGCAACCGGGTGCCAGTGGTGAGCAGCGGCTGCAGATGCTGCAGTTGGCATTGCAGGGCGAACCTGCGCTGCAAATTGATACGCGCGAATATCATCGATCGGGGCCGTCATATACCGTCGACACGCTGCGATCGCTGCGCGCGGAGTTGGGTGAAGATCAGCCGCTGTGTCTGATCATGGGATCGGATGCGTTTGCCGGTTTGCCAAGCTGGCATCAGTGGCAACAATTGTTTGAGCTGGCGCATATCGTCATTGCGCACAGACCAGGATGGATTCGGCAAGGAACGCAGCTGGGTGATCTGGATATCAGTGCGCGATTTATTGCGCAGCCCCAGGCGCTGCATCAGCAGCCGGCAGGATGGATTCTGCCGTGGAGCGTGAGCCAATTGGAAATTTCCGCCACCGCTATCCGACAGTGGGTGCGGCAGGGAAAAAGTGTGCGTTACCTGCTTCCCGAAGCGGTGCGTGAATATATTGAAGTAACAAGGTTATATCGATAAATGCAAACGAAACAACTGACCGAACTGGTCGAAGAAGCCTTGGCTGATTTGAAAGCCAAAGATATGCAGGTGCTTGATGTGCGCGATGCGTGCAACGTCACGGATGTGCTGGTAATTGCGACCGGAACATCAACCCGGCACGTCAAGGCACTGGCGAACAACATCGTGGTCAAAGCCAAAGAAAATAACATCATGCCCTACGGCACCGAAGGTGAACAAACCGGTGACTGGGTACTGGTGGATCTGGGTGACGTGGTGGCGCATGTGCTGACGCAGGAAATGCGCGATTTTTACCAGCTGGAGCGTCTGTGGAGTGCACCAGCGGCCAGCGGGAAAACGGCGAACGGTTAATGCGAATTCACCTGCTGGCGGTTGGGACGCGCATGCCCGCCTGGGTGATTGCTGGCTATGAAGAATACGCCAAGCGCATGCCGCGCGAATGTCAGTTGGTGTTACGGGAAATCGAAGCCGCCAAACGCAGCAAGGGCGCTGGACCGATGCAGTTTATGCAGGATGAAGCCAAGCGCCTGGTTGCCGCCATTCCCAAAGGTGCGTTGGTGGTGGCGCTGGATGTGCGCGGCAAAGCCTGGAGCACCGAAACCCTGGCGGAAAAGCTGGGAGAGTGGTTGCCCTCAGGACAGGATGTGGCGTTGTTGGTGGGTGGTCCCGATGGCATCGATCCGACGGTAATGGCCTTGGCCAGCGAGCGTTGGTCGTTGTCGCCGCTGACCTTGCCGCATCCCTTGGTGCGGGTGATCCTGGCTGAACAGCTTTATCGTGCCTGGACGCTGACTCAGGGGCATCCGTATCATCGCGCTTAGTACGGCGCGCACTTTTCGGTATACTTTTAACGACTTGTGATCAATTAACGAATAGGGATTGGCAGTGACTTTAGCGGTGCAGGTGTTATTGGCTTCGGGCTCGCCGCGACGCAGGGAACTGCTGACCCAGATCGGTGTGCAGTTTGAGCTGATTTTGCCGGACTGCGATGAACAGATTCTGCCCGGCGAAGCGGCGGAACAATACGTGGCCCGCGTGGCGCTGGACAAAGCTCGCGCCGGTTGGGCAATGGCCGCTCAGCGCAATTTGCCGGTGCTGGGTGCCGACACCTCGGTGATCGTAGATCAACAAATTCTCGGTAAACCTGTGGACCAGACGCATGCTGCGCAGATGTTGCGTGCGCTTGCTGGTCGCACGCATCGCGTGCTGACGGCGGTGGCGCTGGTCCAAGGAACGAGCGAACAGATTGTTGTGCAACAGAGCATGGTGCGCATGCGCGCCATCAGCGACCAGGAAATGACTGCCTACTGGAACAGTGGCGAACCGCAGGGCAAGGCCGGCGGTTATGCGGTACAGGGACTGGGCGCGATTTTCATTGAGCACATTGAAGGAAGTTATTCGGGCATCATGGGTTTGCCAGTGTTCGAAACCGCGCAACTACTGCAGCGCTTTGGCGTCGGTGTGTTGTTCAACGAAGAATTAAAATAACGGATTCAGGAACAGGCATGAGCGAAGAAATGCTGATTAACATCACGCCGCAGGAAATCCGTGTGGCGTTGGTGGAAAACGGCGTGTTGCAGGAGTTGTTCATCGAACGCGAGCGCAAACGCGGTATTGTAGGCAATATCTACAAGGGCAAAGTGGTGCGGGTGTTGCCGGGAATGCAGGCCGCATTTGTCGAAATTGGTTTGGCGCGCGCCGCGTTTTTGCATGCCTCCGACATTCATGACAATCGCAACAACTACGATCCCAGCAATGAACAACGCCCGGAAGTGCGGCCCATTACCGAACTGGTGACTGAAGGCCAGACTGTGTTGGTGCAGGTGATCAAGGATCCGCTGGGAACCAAGGGCGCACGACTGACCACCCACATCACCATTCCTGCGCGATTTCTGGTGTTTATGCCACAGACACCGCATGTGGGTATTTCGCAAAAAATCGAAGAAGCTGCCGAGCGCGATCGCTTGCGGAAATTAATTGAAGAGCTGGTTGAAGACGGTTTTCCCGGCGGTTATATCGCCCGCACTGCCGCAGAAGGTGCGCAGGAAGGTGAGTTACGCGCCGACATTTTATTTTTGAACCGTATCTGGGATTCGATTCAGGATAAGTGGCGTAACCTCAATGCGCCACAGGTGATGCACGAAGATCTGAATTTATCCATGCGCGCCATTCGTGACATGGTCGGGTCTGGCGTTGAAAAAATTCGCATTGACTCCAAAGAGCATCATCACAAAATTCACAAATTTGTCGCCAAATTCATTCCTGAATTGCTGTCTGGTATCGAACTCTATTCCGGGCCACGTCCGATTTTTGATCTGTATTCGGTGGAAGACGAAATCCAAAAAGCCTTGCAGCCACGGGTGCAGCTCAAATCCGGTGGTCATCTGGTGATTGATCAGACCGAGGCCATGACCACCATCGACGTGAATACCGGCGCATTTGTTGGTCATCGCAATCTGGAAGAAACCATTTTCAAAACCAATCTGGAAGCGACGCAGGCGATTGCGCGTCAGCTGCGGCTGCGTAATCTGGGCGGTATCATCATCATCGACTTTATCGACATGGAAGATGATGAGCACAAGCGACAAGTGCTGCGTGCGCTGGAGCGTTGCCTGGAAAAAGACAATGCCAAAACCACGGTCAGCGAAGTGTCGTCTCTGGGGCTGGTGCAAATGACCCGCAAGCGGACGCGCGAGAGTCTCGAGCATATTTTGTGCGAAACCTGCCCAATGTGTGCCGGACGCGGCAGTGTCAAAACGCCGGAGACGGTGTGCTATGAAATTTTCCGCGAAATTCTCCGCGAGGCACGCCAGTACGATGCGCAAAAGTTTATGGTTTTGGCGGCACCCAGGGTGGTGGATTTGTTGATGGATGAAGAAAACCAAAGCGTCGCCGAGCTGGAATCATTCATTGGTCGTGGCATTCGTTTTCAGGCAGAGTCGCAATATTCGCAAGAATTGTATGACGTTGTATTGATGTAGATCGGTCGAGGCTGCTACGGTGAATAAATACGTCAAAACTGTGTGGTACGTTTGCTGGTATGCGATCGTTACCGGACTGGTTTTGGCCGCCGTGACGCTGGGTCTTGCGCGAATATTATTGCCGATTGCTGAAGATTATCGGGTGCAAGTCGAGCAATGGGTGACCGATGTTATCGACCATCCGGTGCGCATTGAATCACTGGATGCTGACTGGCAGGGAACAGAACCGCAGCTGGTATTGCGCGGGATCAGTTTTTTAAATAGCGAGGACGGTAAGCCGTTCTTGCAATTTGCCGCTGCCAAAATCGGTATTAATCTTTTTACCTCCCTGTTTACCGGCACAGTTCAACCAGGAACCCTGGTTGTGGTTGGTGCCGACCTCAAAATTGCACGTGAAACCGATGGCAGCTTTACCATTGGTGCAATCAATACCGGTTCGCCGGATACCGCCAATGATTTTGTTAGTCGCTGGTTGTTCGAGCGCGATACGCTGCGCATGGAGCAAAGTCGTTTGCTGTGGGAAGACCACGTAATGGGCTGGCAGCCGCGCGAGTTGCACGTCAGCGAACTGGTTCTGCACAACGATGATGACATGCATTATTTGCGCGGCAGCGTCGGTCTGCCCAGTGAGCTGGGGCGTAATTTTGATTTTTCTGCAGAACTGCTGGGGTCGCCTGTTGGTGGCAATGGCTGGCATGGCAGTTTTTATATCGCCGCTCAGGATGTGTTGCTGGATGCCTGGTTGCCGGATCAATCGAAAAATGAATGGCAGTTGATCAATGGTCGTGCCGATTTGCGCGCCTGGAGCGAATGGCGCAATGGTCGGATGGAAAAAACCTACGGCTCGGTTGGCTTGCAGAATGTTCTGGTAATGAATGCCGACAGTGCCAGCTTGATGGGTTATGACACGCTGAATAGTAATTTTGCGTTTACCCACCAAGATTCGAAGTGGCATGTTCTGCTAAACGATTTTAGTGTCAGTAATCGCGGTCGGCAGTGGAAAAACAGCTCGCTGACCATTGCGCTGGACACCGAAACCAAACAGTTACAGGCATCTGCCAGTTACATCGATCTGGCGTTTGCCAGTGAGATGTTGCTGATGAGCGAAGTGCTGGCCAATGCGCAACAAACCCAGCTTTCACGATCGGCGCTTGGTGGTGGATTGAGAAACCTGCAGCTGGGTTTTCGGGATGGTGAGACGGCACAATATTTTCTGACTGCGCGTGCGGAAAATATCTCGGCACGCAGTCATGGCGCTTGGCCGGGCTTTAAAAATTTGTCAGGTAATTTGCAGCTGAACAACAGCGGTGGAAGTTTCGTGATTGACAGCCAGAAGCTGCAGTTTGATTCTCCCACCATCTTTGATCATGTTATCCGTGCGGATGTGGTGCAGGGTAAGGTGACGTGGTTGCTTGCGGATGATGGAGTAAGTCTGGATTTTTCCAAAATACGGATTTGGAACAGCGATATAGATGTTGCTGTTCACGGCAATATTTTGTTGCCGAAAAACGCAGCGCCATTCATCGATATGCATGCTGCACTTAATCGTCCGGTTCAGGTGAACAAGGCGACAGCGTATCTGCCAACGGGAATTATTCCTCCTGGTGCGGTGCACTGGACGCGCGATGCCCTGCGTGACGGTGTTGCCAAGGGCGAATTCGTTTTCTACGGTGATATGGCGAAATTTCCTTTTGCCAACAATGAAGGGAAATTTGAATTGCGACTGGATGTGCATCGTGGAGTGTTGAATTATTACAACGGCTGGCCGGTGATCAATGGCATCGAAGGTCGCTTTGAGCTGACTGCAAACGGTCTCAGGTTTGATGCGACGCAGGGGCGAATATTTAATACCCAGTTGCATGATGTTGCGGTGTCGCTGCCCGATTTCCATCGGGGCGATTTATTGATCACCGGTTCAGCCAAGGGTAGCAGTGCGGACAAATTAAAATATTTGCATCAAAGCCCGCTGGAAGAAATATTTGCCAAACATATTCAGCCCATTGTTTTGGCGGGCAACAGCGACCTGGCGCTTGAGTTGAAAATCCCATTGGCGACACACGATCCTGTGCAGGTTAAAGGTCATGTCGACTTCGCAAAGAATCAGTTTAAAGCCGATGCCTGGTTGGTGGATGTGCGTGATTTGAATGGTCGCCTGAAGTTTGATGAGCATGGCATTTACTCGGATGGCCTGACGGGGCGCTTTGGTGGCGTGTTGCCTCTTAAGTTGACGGCGACAACCGAGCAGGGGGCTGATGAGTCGCGGATTGTTCTTAAAAACAATGGTCGTATCAGTGCTGCACAACTGAAGTATTTGCTGAAGCACTTCGCTGATCAGGAACAGCTTGCGGCTTGGTTTACCGGCAGTACCAATGTTGCGACGAAAATAGACATCGCCATCAGCGGAAAAAATGCAGGCAATGTCGATGTGCGTGCCGATTCACCTTTGACGGGGATGTTGGTGGATTTGCCCGAGCCGCTGAAGAAAAATGGTGAAGAGCGGCGCAATTTCACTTTCCAGATGCACATAGGGCATGCATTGCCACAGCTGGAATTCAATTATGGTGATATTTATTCCATCCTGGAATTGCAGCATGCGGAAAATCAAACTGAAATATCGCGTGGCGCAGTGGGCTTTGGCCGGGTGGTAAAGTTGCCGGGCGAGCACGGATACCGATTCATTGGTGAAATGGATAAATTCTCCTGGGCACAGTGGAAACCGTTGCTGTTGCCAGAAAAAACCAATACCGGCCTGATCAAGTCCAGCGGCGGGGCGACAGCGTCCATGTTTTTTGATGTTACCGTCAAACAGGGTGAATTGTTTGGTCTGAAACTGCAGGATCTGTCGGTTCAGGCTTCCAACTCGGTGCAGGGCTGGAGCGTATCGGTGGATGGCCCCCAGTTGAAAGGGGACATGTTCATCCCATTGGTCATGCGCAGTGCGCCACTGGTGATGAACATGGATCGAATGATCATTAATGTTGATCGACAACCCGCCACTGGCAAAGGTGACAACAGTCTGCGCCCTTCCGAAATGCCGGAGTTGCGGATTACCAGCACGGATTTTCGCTACAACAACATCCGCTTTGGTCAGTTGCAACTCGATACTCGCCGTACCGACAAAGGGATGAAGCTGGACACGCTGGCCATGCGCACGGCAACAACGAGGATTACCGCCAAGGGCGAGTGGCAGGAGCAGAAGGGGCAGCAATTATCCAAGTTTGACATCGTGGTGGACAGCGAATCACTGGGGCAGGCCCTGTCGGATTGGGGTTATGCAGAAACCATCGCCAACGGCACGACCAAAATGAACATCAGTGCCCGCTGGCCGGGCACGCCGATTGACTTTACGTTTCGCAACTTGACCGGGACGGCGAGTCTAAATGTAAAAGACGGTCGCCTGCTGGATGTAAAACCGGGGGCGGCGCGATTGTTTGGTTTGCTGTCGGTACAAACTTTGCCACGCCGTTTAATATTGGACTTCAGTGACGTATTTGCCAAAGGCATGCAATTCGATACCCTGAAGGGTGATTTCAAGATCGAAAATGGCAAGGCATTTACCTCGGGTCTGGCGATGGATGGTCCGGCTGCCCAAATTGATATGGCCGGGCAAATTGATCTGGCTGCAGGCCAGTACGATCAGGTGGTGACCATCGTGCCAAAAGTTGGTGCAAGCCTGCCGGTGCTGGGCGCGCTGACCGTGGCGCCACAGGTCGGCGCGACCTTGTTTTTGCTGCAGAAAGTGTTCGAAAAGCAGATAGACGAAGTAAGTACAATACAATACTCTGTTCGGGGACCTTGGGAACAACCCATTATTGAGAAAATAGAAAAACCGCCTGTAGCGGTGCCCCCGGAAATATTGGATTAGTCGGCGGAATATGAATGGTAGTTGAAGGAGAGTTGTGAAATGAAGCGGGTTGCGGCGATACAAATGGCATCAGGTCCTAATGTAGGGGCAAACCTGATAGAAGCTGGGCGCTTGATAAATGACGCGGTTGCCAAGGGTGCGCAGCTGGTAGTGCTGCCGGAAAATTTTGCCCACATGGGCAATACCGAAATGGACAAGCTGAAAATCAAGGAAGAGCCAGGCCGTGGACCGATTCAGGATTTTCTGCGTGAACAAGCCATCAAACACAAAATCTGGCTGGTGGGGGGAACCGCGCCGCTGGTGGGAACGTCGCCAAATCGGGTGCGTTCAGCGTGTTTGGTGTACAACGACAAAGGCCAGGTGGTCGGTCGCTATGACAAGATCCACTTGTTTGACGTTGAACTGGAAAACGGCAAGGAAAGCTATCACGAGTCCAGCGCCATTGAACCCGGAGACAAGCCATTAGTGGTGGATACGCCATTTGGCAAAATGGGTGTGGCGATTTGTTATGACTTGCGTTTTCCCGAGCTGTTTCGTGCGCTGGTGGATCAGGGCGCAGAATTTTTTGTGGTGCCTTCAGCGTTCACTGCGATCACTGGTCGCGCCCATTGGGAAATTATTACCCGTACCCGCGCAGTAGAAAATTTGTGCTACATGGTCGCGGCTGCGCAAGGCGGTTACCACATCAGTGGCCGCGAAACATACGGTAACAGCATGATCATTGATCCCTGGGGCGTGGTGCTGGATCGTTTGACGCACGGCGTGGGTTTTGTGATTGCCGACATGGATAAGGAACGTTTGCAGATGACGCGTCGTAACTTCCCCGCGTTGGAACATCGTCGGGTGAAATGATGACTGACAGCCTGCAATTAGCCCGATCGCTGATTCTCGAACCCGGTGGTTTGACCGAGTCGGCGTTGGCACAAACGCTATCCATGTTGATGTCGCACGGCGGCGTGGATGATGCCGATTTATATTTTCAGGTTAGCCGCTACGAATCGTGGTCGCTGGAAGATGGTCGGGTGAAAGATGGCAGCTACGGCATAGACCAGGGCGTGGGTGTGCGCGCCATCAGTGGTGAAAAAACCGGTTTTGCCTATTCTGATGAAATAAATTTATCTGCGCTGAACGAAGCGGCCAATACGGTCAAGGCGATTTCGCGTCAAGGGCAGGCGGGCAAGGCGAAAGTGTTTGGCAAAATGCACAGCGGCCATCACTTGTACGAGGCACTTGATCCCGTGGCCAGCATGAGTGATCAGGAAAAAATTCACCTGATGGAAAAGCTCGACAAGGCGGCGCGTGCGATTGATCCGCGGGTTACCCAGGTGATGATCAGCATGGTTGGTGTACGCGATGTGATGTTGGTGGCTGGTGCTGATGGCACGCTTGCCGCCGATGTGCGTCCGCTGGTGCGTTTGAGTGTCAGTGTGGTCGCCGAACAAAACGGTCGTCGTGAACAAGGTTCATCCGGCGGCGGGGCACGTGTGGGTTTTGGTTATTTTCTGGATGATGACCGGGCGATGAGTTACGCGCGCGAAGCTGTGCGTCAGGCCCTGGTGAATCTGGATGCAGTGGATGCCCCTGCTGGTGTTATGGATGTGGTGTTGGGCCCAGGTTGGCCGGGCGTGTTGCTGCACGAAGCGGTGGGTCATGGTCTGGAAGGCGATTTTAATCGCAAAGGTTCTTCAGCGTTCTCTGGTCGTATCGGCGAGAAGGTCGCATCGGAATTGTGCACCGTGGTGGATGACGGTACGTTGGCACAACGCCGTGGTTCGCTGAACGTGGATGACGAGGGTACGCCTACTCAATGCACTACGCTGATCGAAAACGGCGTGTTGGTCGGATACATCCAGGACAAACACAATGCCCGATTGATGGGCATGGCGCCCACCGGAAATGGTCGGCGCGAATCGTATTCGCACTTGCCGATGCCGCGTATGACCAACACCTACATGCTGGCGGGCAAGCATACGCCAGAAGAAATCATTGCCTCGATTGATCGTGGCTTGTACGCGGTGAATTTTGGTGGCGGCCAGGTGGATATTACCTCGGGCAAATTTGTGTTTTCTGCCAGCGAAGCCTATCTGGTGGAAAAGGGCAAAATTATCGCGCCTGTACGGGGTGCGACCCTGATAGGCAATGGTCCCGAAGTGATGCAACGCATCAGCATGGTTGGCAATAATCTGCAATTGGATA
The DNA here is from genome assembly GCA_029884425.1 of Gammaproteobacteria bacterium. NCBI lineage: Bacteria > Pseudomonadati > Pseudomonadota > Gammaproteobacteria > Gammaproteobacteria bacterium. Next base: position 8,419 of record JAOUHV010000006.1, on the reverse strand, counting down.
CCGGCGTGGGTACGTGCGGTAAGGACGGGCAAAGTGTTCCGGTCGGCGTTGGTCAGCCCAGTATGCGCGTGGATCAACTGACAGTCGGTGGTACTAGCACCTAGGAAATGCAGTAATGAATGATTTTTCACAACAAAAGCAGGAATACAGCCAGCTCATTCAGCAAGTGCTGGATGAGGCCAAGCATCAAGGTGCTACTGCGGCAGAAGCAGCCGTCGGTATCGAGACCGGATTGTCTGCCAGCGTGCGGCTGGGGGATGTGGAAACCCTGGAATACAATCACGACAAAGGGTTGTCTGTGACTGTGTTTGTCGGTCAGTCCAAAGGCTCGGCGAGTACTTCCGATTTTAGTCGTCAGGCGATTGTGGATACGGTGCGTGCGGCATGCTCGATTGCGCGCTATACCGCAGCGGACGAATTTGCTGGTCTGGCAGACAAGGCGCTGATGGCCTGGGATTATCCTGATCTGGATTTGTATCATCCCTGGCAGGTATCTTCCGAGCAGGCAATTGATCTGGCGCTGGAATGCGAAGCCACGGCGCGCGATTTCGACAAGCGCATAATCAATTCCGAAGGCGCAACTGTTTCCAGTCACAGCGCGTTTCGCGTCTATGGCAACAGTCATGGTTTTATCGGCGGTTATCCCACCAGTCGTCACAGTTTGAGTTGCTCGGTGATTGGTGAAGACAACAAAGGCATGGAGCGCGATTATTGGTACACCATGGCGCGCAATGCGGCTGACATGGAGTCTGCGGCCAACGTCGGGCGCATCACTGCCGAGCGCACCATTGCGCGTTTGAATCCGCGCAGTTTAAGCACGCGCCAAGTGCCCGTGGTGTTTTCTGCAGAAATGGCGACGGGATTTTTTGGCCATTTCATCAGCGCAATTCGCGGCGGCAGTCTGTATCGTCGCACCAGTTTTTTGCTGGACAGCAAAGGCAAACAAATATTTCCCAGCTGGTTACAACTGGCCGAGCAGCCGTTGCTGAAAGGTGCGATTGGCAGTGCGCCTTATGATGGTGATGGTGTTCGCACCCAGGAGCGTGACCTGGTGATCGACGGTGTGTTGCAGGGCTATGTGCTGGATGCATATGCCGCACGTCGCCTGGGCATGCAAACGACTGCCAACGCAGGCGGGGTACACAACCTGAGCGTGCACACCAGTGATTTTGGTCGCGATGAATTGCTGCGTCGCATGGGCACTGGTTTGCTGGTGACGGAGCTGATGGGCCAAGGCGTGAATAATGTAACCGGTGATTATTCGCGTGGTGCGGCTGGTTTCTGGGTAGAAAATGGCGAAATCCAATACCCGGTTTCGGAAATTACGATCGCCAGCAATGTGAAGCAAATGATGCTGGGCATTCAGGCGATCGCCAATGATATAAATCCGCATCGTAATATTCGCACAGGTTCCATTCTTATTGACAAGATGACCGTGGCTGGCGCATAACTTTCCTTGAAAATCAGGCAGCCGCAGATCTTTGCGGTTGCCTTGCTCGCACACAAGGCGGACAGGATGTTAGCGCACAAAGACAAACAGCCGTTATTGTCAGTCGTTGACGTTGACAAGCTGGTTTACGCAGACCAGATGGAGTTGCTGTATCGCTCCTTGGGTTCGTCCATGCTCATCAGTGTCGTGCTAGCAGGCTTGTGGCTGGCAATGATACCGGGATTTGACAGCAGTCCCTATCCTCAGTGGTGGTACATCATCTTCGTATTGGTGGCATTGGCCAGAATTTATCTGGCGGTGCTGTTCAGTCGTTATCGCGATAAATTTTCCTGTCGCCAGTGGGAAGTCTGGTTTATTGCTTCGGGCGTTGTGACCGCCATTTTGTGGGCGGTGGGCATGGCTTGGGCGTTTCCACGCCTGGATGTAACCCATCAGGCGCTGATGCTGCTTTTCCTCGCGGGTTTGCACATGGGGGCATTGAGCAGCGTCGCTGCTCGACCCTTGCCCATGCCGACCTTTGTATTGATCACCGCGCAGCCGTTGCTCTGGCAATGGACTGAGTCCTACAACCAATTGCCAAATGTGGCGTTGGTGATGTTTGTTTTTTACTGGGTGGTGATTGCCGGCAATGCCCGGCGACTTTATAGCGCAACGCTGAAAAATTTTCGTCTCAGTCACGAATCCCGCCAAAGTGAACAACGGTTTCGCTCCATGGTTGACAGTGCAGGCGATGCACTGATTGTGATTAATCAGCAGGGCAAGATTGTTGATGCCAATCGCACCGCAAACAGCATGACAGGGTATTCGCGCGAACAACTGGTCGGTATGCGATTTCGGCAAGTTGGTGATGTGCCCAGCAGCCAATTTTTTAACAAACTTCGCCGCTTAAAGCGGGGTGAAGTACTTGTCGAGCAGACCACTTATCGCAATGCGCTTGGCGAGGAAGTACCGGTCAGCGTTAGCGAAACGTTATACAGCTTCGATGGTAACAATTACATCGTGGTGGTGGCGCGTGATTTGTCCATCCAGCAGTTGCAACAGCAGGAGTTGCTACACTCTAGAACCAAACTCGATTTGCACATCAGCAAAACTCCGTTGGCGGTTATTGACTGGGATCAGGATTTCAAAGTGGTTTCCTGGAACTTGGGCGCAGAACGCATTTTTGGCTATCAGGCTCAAGAGATTATTGGCCATCACGCCTATGGCACCATCGTCGATGTGTCACTGACCGAACAGATAAATGAAATTTGGCAGCAATTGATGGACGATGCGGGTGGCTATCGCAGCATGGGCGCTAACTTGACCAAGGATGGACGCGAAATATTCTGCGATTGGTACAACACGCCATTGCTGGATCATGCCGGAAAAGTGGTGGGTGTGGCCTCCTTGGTTATGGACATTACCGATCGAGTGAAAATCCAGCGAGAAATCTTGGCGGAAAAGAAAAAAGCCGAAGCTGCCAATGCGTCCAAGACCAAATTCCTGTCGCGGATGAGTCATGAATTGCGCACGCCACTCAATGCCATTATCGGTTTCTCGGCGTTGTTGCGCAAAGAGGGGGCCAATGAAACTTTTGTGAACGCGATCGAGGCTTCAGGTCAGCAACTCTTGGCGATGATCAACGAGGTGCTGGATTTGTCGCGCCTGGAGCAGGGCAAGCTAAAATTGTATCTGCGCGATGTGATGTTGGTCGATGTTGTTCATGAGGCGGTGATGGCCATGACGCCCATGGCCAAGGCGAAAAATATTCAGATTGATGTTTGCGATAATTGTTTGCTGCTGGAAGTATTTGCTGACAGGGCTTGCTTGCGCCAGGTGTTGATCAATTTGCTGAGCAATGCCGTGAAATTTAGTGACAATCATTCAAGCATATATTTGCGTGCCAACCGTTTGGATGATTATGTGCGCCTGGAAGTGGAAGATGTTGGTTGCGGCATTCCCAAAAACAAGCAGCATTTACTGTTTAATGAATTTGAGCGGGCGGGTGCGGAAGAAACCAATGTGAGCGGTACTGGAATCGGCTTGATGATTAGTCGTCACATGATTGAAGAAATGGGTGGCGAAATTGGCTTTGAAAGCGAGGAAGGCAAGGGTAGTTGTTTTTGGTTAATGCTGCCAACGCAAAAAGCAGACGCCGCTTCGTTGTCATTGGTCGACAACTAGCGGCGACGAAAATCAGGATTTTTTGCCAATCAATTCGATTTGATAGCCATCGGGGTCAGCGACAAAAGCAATGATGGTGGAACCAGCGTTCATCGGCCCGGCTTCGCGCAGAATTTTGCCGCCACGACGGCGTATCTCATCAGTGGCTTGATAAACATCATCAACTTCCAGCGCCAGATGACCAAAGCCATTGCCCAGTTCGTAGCTTTCCACGCCCCAGTTGTACGTTAATTCAATCGCGCTGTGTTCACGCTCATCACCGTAGCCTAAAAATGCCAAGGTGAATTTTCCTTCGGGATATTCTTTTTGGCGCAACAACGTCATGCCCAATACTTCCGTGTAAAACTGAATGGAGCGCGGCAAATCGCCAACGCGAATCATGGTGTGAAGAATGCGCATGTTTTAGTCCTGGTTGATGGTGTCGAGGTAGGATTTGACGCCTTGCTCAACGGTTGAAAATGCATCGCTGTAGCCGGCATTGCGCAGCGCAGTCATGTCGGCCTGGGTGAAGCTCTGATAGCGACCTTTGAGATGATCTGGGAAAGGAACGTATTCGATTTTGCCCTTGTTGTGCCATGCAATAACCGCGTTGGCGACATCGTTAAATGTTTGGCTGCGACCCGTACCCAGATTGAAAATGCCAGACACTTTCGGGTGATCGCTCAACCACAAATTCACTTTGACGACATCATTCACAAACACAAAGTCACGACGTTGTTCGCCGTTGCCATAACCGTCACAGCCGGTGAACAGTTTGACGTTATCGCCGGCCTTGATCTGGTTGTTGAAATGGAAAGCAACGCTGGCCATGCTGCCTTTGTGCTGTTCGCGCGGACCGTACACGTTGAAATAACGCAGGCCAACAATTTGCGAACTGGCGCGCGGCAAAACACGGCGCACGTATTGGTCAAACTGGAATTTGGAATAGCCGTAAACATTCAGCGGCTGTTCGTGCTGACGTTTTTCTTCGAAAATTGTACCGGCACCATACACTGAGGCAGAGCTGGCGTAGATGTACTGGATTTTGTTGTTCAGGCAGTAATGCAGTACTTCCTTGGAGTATTCGTAGTTGTTCTGCATCATCATTTTGCCATTCCACTCGGTGGTGGCTGAGCAGGCACCGTTGTGGAAAATGGTTTTGACCGGTTGCGCGAAGCCTTTGCCGGCCTGGATATGGGCCAGAAAGGCATCCTTGTCCATGTAATCGGCAATTTCACAATCCGCCAGATTTTTGAACTTGGTGCCATCCTCAAGGTCATCTACAACCAGAATGTCGGTAATTCCACGCCCGTTAAGGGTTTTTACGATATTGCTGCCGATGAAGCCGGCGCCGCCAGTGACAATGTACACGAGACTGTCCTTCCAAAAATGATCTGAACCGGATTTTGCCGATATAATAGCACACCCCTTTTGAGCTGCTGATACTGCCCCTACGATGATTGCCCACCCGTTGATCCGTATTTTCGCCCTATTGGCGCTGGCGCTGCTGCCGTTCTGGGCAGTACGTACCGCGTTATTGATTCATTACGATCAGGTGTTTTCTGCCCTGTCGGTGGGCGATATTGCGCTGGCGTATTTGTACGGCTTGCGTTTTGATCTGTCGGCGCTGATCAAACTGATCGGCCTGCCGCTGTTGCTGTTGGCGCTGCCCTATGGCTGGGCGCGGGCGCGTTGGTGGCAGGGCTTGTGGCATTGGTGGGTGTTTGTCGCCATCGTGCTGACCAGTCTGGTGCTGATTGCTGATTTTATTTATTTTGGCTTTGTGAACCGCCATGTGGGTGCCGAGCTGGCGTTGATTGCCGACGATACCCGGCTGATGCTGGATATCGCGGTTAGCGATCATGGTTTGGCCCTGGTAATGTTTGTGCTGGCAATATTCGCGGCGGCCTGGGCCTGGCGGCGGAGTTTTGCAACCCCGGTGCGGCCGAGTCGCAATCCGAACCGGCGTTCTTTGGCGCTGCTGGGATTGCTCTTGCTGTTTGTGCTGGTGGCGCGCGGCGGTGTGCAATACAAGCCGGTCGGCGTGGCTGATGCGTTTGCCTTTGGTTCGCCGGCGGCAGGCTATCTGGCGATGAATGGTGCATTTGCGGCGCAATACTCGCTGAGCCGAGGCGCGCCCAAACAACAGCAGTACATGCCCCCCGAGCAGGCGCGGGCGCTGGTTAGACAACAGGTCGGCATGCCGGGTGACCAGTTTGTGAGTAACGATTACCCGGTTATGCGCGACAGCAAGGCCAGTTTCCACCCGGATCGGCCGCCGAACGTGGTGATGGTTGTGTTCGAAAGCTGGGACGCTGCCAATACCGATGTTATGCGCAAACTGTCTGGCAAGGAGTCCATGGGCGCAACGCCGGTGTTTGACCAATTGGCCAGTCAGGGCCGGCTGTTTACCCAGTTTTACGCCAATGGCCGACGCAGCATGGACGGCATGGCCGCTCTGCTGGGATCCATGTTGACCCTGCCGCAATTGCCCTACATCGGCAAAGGCATGGAACAAAACCGCATTGCCTGGCTGGGTAGTCTCGCCAAGCAACAAGGCTACGAGACCATTATGCTGCAAAGCAGCAACCGTGGCTCGTTCCACATGGACGCCATTGCCGCCAACGCTGGATTCGATCGCTACTATGGTGCTGAGGACATTCCCGCCATTGCCGGTCATGCGGAGCAGGCATCGGACTGGGGCGTGTGGGACTACCAGACTTTCATGTTCGCCAGCCAGCAATACGCCAAAACCCAAAAACCATTTTTGAGTTTTATTTTCACTTCGACCACCCACAACCCCTGGCGCGTGCCGAGCAGCAAGTGGGAAAAATTCGAGCCGGTGGACGACTACAAACGCTACCTCAATACCCTGGCCTATGCTGACTGGTCATTGGGTGAATTCATCAGCGAAGCCAAAAAAGCCGGTTACTACGACAACACAATTTTTATTTTTACCGGCGATCATATTGGTCGTTTTGGTGACGACCCCACTAATCCTCGCGAGCGATACCACCTGCCGTTGTTAGTGCTCGCGCCGGGCATAAAACCCGGGCTGGACGATCGCATCGGTAGCCAATTGGACGTGTTGCCCAGTGTTGCCGATTTGGCGGGCTGGAACATTCGTCATGGCAGTTTGGGTGCGTCACTGTTTAGTGCTGAGGTGAACACCGATCGCGGCGTGTTTGCAGTAAACGGCAGTGTCATCGAATGGCTGGGTGCGGAAGGTACCATCAGTCACAATCTGGAAAAACGCATCGAAAGCCAGGGTCAGAACATTGATGAACTGGAAAAGCGTTTGCTGGCCACCGAGCAAGTGGTGATGGACATGTTGCTGAAAAACAAGGTGACGCAGTGAACCGCGAACAGCAGCTGGAAAAACTGCTGCACGAAGAAATTCCGCTGACCAATGCCATTGGCGTTCGCGTAATAAATTACGACCACACCAGCCTCACCTTGATCGCTCCGCTGGCCAACAACATCAATCACAAATGCACCGCCTTCGGTGGCAGTTTGTACGCTGTTGCGGTGTTATCCGGTTGGGGTTTATTGCATTTGCGTCTGGCCGAACTGGGGCTGCGCGGCCACATTGTGATTCAGCAAAGCAGCGTCAAATACCTCAAGCCCGTCACTACCGATATCGAAGCCACTGCGACTATTGCAACCACACAAAATTTCGAACGCTTCGTAAAATTATTTCAGCGCAAAGGCATGGCGCGCATCGACCTCGAATCGCGCGTCATGCAACATGGCCAGGTGGCGCTGGAGTTTGTGGGGAATTACGTCGTCCATACATAGTAGGCCTAGAGTGCGCTGTGCGCACTAATGCAACGGTATTGGCTATGTTTATGGAGTGTTGTAACTGGAGTAGATGCAATTTGATACGTGATCAGAAATTGACGGGGTAGGAAGAGATGGCGTTGATGGATGCGCAAGAAAAAATAGCTAAAGACTATCTGGCATATAAGGGTTATGAATCGATAGAGTTTGAGCCTGATGGGAATATACCTCCGGATTTTTTGGTTGATGGAACTATTGCTATCGAGGTTCGTCGTTTAAATCAAAATTATGAAAATGAAGATGGCGAAACTAGTGGGCTAGAGGAGGATAGATTTCCTTTGTATAACTTGGTAAATCAGCTGTTAGATAGTTATGATCAGCAGTTTTTCGGTAAAACGTATTTTGTATATTTGTGGTTTCGTCGACCAGTTGGAAGCGGTAAAGTTGTCAGAAATGCTGTTAAAGAAGCGCTTGATGAATTCTCAAAATGTCCTTTGGATAAAAAGACGAAAATAAAGATAAATAGTAATTTGTCACTAAATATTTTGCCGGCAAGTTCTTCTAAAAATGGAAAATTATACTTGTTGGGTGGGTGTTCTGATCGAGACAGTGGTGGGTGGGTTCTTTCTGAGCTAGAGAGAAATATACTGATCTGCTCTGAAGAAAAACTACAGAAGGTTCAAAGGTATAGGTCGAATTATTCTGTATGGTGGCTAGTTCTTATTAATCGCCTAGGTTTTGAAATTGGAAATGATGAAAAGAGATATTTAAATGACGGCATATTGTGAGGGTGTTCAAAATTCTGTGTCAGTTATCAATCAAAGCGCCAAGTGACCATCCAATCGTCCCTCAAAATGAATCGCCAGCTGCGATAGCGTGAGATTCCAGTTTTGCACGGGATGAGTCCAGCGCTCGGAGGTTTTGAGCATACCGGCGTACAACAATTTCAGCAAACTGTTTTCGTTGGCGAATCCGCCTTTGGTTTTGGTCAGCTTACGGAATTGCCGATGCACGGCTTCTACTGCGTTGGTCGTGTAGATGGCGGTT
>JAOUHV010000005.1 GCA_029884425.1 Gammaproteobacteria bacterium | reverse complement strand
AACGAATGTAGACGGCATATTGGCCGTCTTTTATCGACATCAAAAAGTAGGTGTACTAGATTTGCGAAAATAAAAGTGTAACCCATGTCTCCGAACAGGGTGTTACCTATGTCCCCGGTCTGTACACACGGCGCACCCTACTCGAACAGGATTGTTTTTGGTAACCCGGATGCGGAGAAGCGGAATCCGGGAGCGGCCCCCTACTTGCTCATCAAGCAGACAAAACAGATAAACTCTTTAATAACAACTAGTTACCAAAAGAAATATGTTATAATCACACGTATTATTATCCCGTCAAGGAGACGAACCATGAACGCAATCAAACGTTCTTTCAAACGGTATTTTGAGAGTAATTTTTTGAAATTAAAGAAAAGTTTTTTCAGATGGCAGGAACACTTTAAAGCCGCTAGAGCGGCTTTAAAGTGTTCCTAGCCTACCACATATAGTACAACAAATAAACAAATAAAATAGTACACAACATTTTGCGCCAAAGCCGTTCAAACCGCCCCCAAACTCGCCATATCCCAGCGTGGCCGGGCTTTGAAATTGAGCTCCGCCCGCTCGCCCGCTTCCAGACGCAACGCCCCCACCAGTGCGATCATCGCGCCGTTGTCGGTGGCGAAAGCCAGACGCGGGTAGAACACTTCGCCGTTTTGCTTTTGCAGCATTTCCTGCAGCCGGCGGCGCAGGTGCAGATTGGCGGAAACGCCGCCGGCGACTACCAGGCGGGAATAACCAGTCTGCTGCAGGGCACGGCGGCATTTGATCACCATGGTTTCGACCACCGCCTCCTCGAACGCGTAGGCGATGTCGGCTTTGGTCTGCTCGGTTTGTGGCTCGGTTTGCCAGGTAGTCAACGCAAAGGTTTTCAAACCGCTGAAACTGAAATCCAACCCGGGGCGATCGGTCATTGGACGGGGAAATTTGTAGCGTCCCGGCACCCCTTGTTGCGCCAGCTTGGCCAGGATCGGCCCGCCGGGATAGCCTAACCCCAGCATTTTGGCGGTTTTGTCGAAGGCTTCACCGGCAGCATCGTCCACCGATTCGCCCAGCAATTCGTATTGACCAATCCCTTCAACCTTCACCAACTGGGTGTGGCCGCCGGAAACCAGCAGGGCGACGAATGGAAATTCTGGACGGGGCGTTTCCAGCAACGGCGCTAACAGATGGCCTTCCATGTGGTGCACTCCAATGGCCGGCAGTCCCAGCGCCCAGGCCATCGCCCGGCCGGTGGCCGCCCCCACCATCAGCGCTCCCGCCAGGCCGGGGCCAAGCGTATAGGCAACGCCATCCAGCTCGGATTTCTGCAAGCCTGCCTGGTCTAGCGATTCCTGGATCAAGGGCAGTAATTTGCGGATGTGGTCACGCGATGCCAGCTCCGGCACCACCCCGCCGTACTCCTCATGCAGGGCGATTTGCGAATAAAGCACATGGGACAACAACCCCTGTTGGGTGTCATATATGGCCACGCCCGTCTCGTCACACGATGTTTCAATACCCAGTACTTTCACTTACGCCCACCACTTGGTTGTCTTTGCGTGGGAATTATCACCCGTATCGGCCGATGTGCAAAACCCACCGCGAATGTTTGCGCTTTGTCCAGCAACGCGCTAGAATTCGCCGTTCCGCTAAAGGGTCGGTCTATATTTTGACCGCCGCTACAAAAAACCCTTGGCGAATCTGGCTGCAATCATTTGATTTATAAGCCAAAAAGGCCGCCGAGGCCGTTTTTTATGGTGCTAACACAGAATTCAGTAATTAAGGATACGAGAGCGAATGCCTTCAGTAAAAGTAAGAGAAAACGAGCCTTTTGATGTTGCCCTGCGCCGCTTCAAGCGTTCTTGCGAGAAAGCAGGTGTACTGTCTGAAGTACGTCGTCGTGAACACTACGAAAAGCCCACTCAAGTTCGCAAGCGCAAGCAAGCGGCTGCTGTTAAGCGTCAGTTGAAGCGCACACAGCGCGAAACTGCAATGCAACGTGGTCGTCGTGCTGGTCGCGCTTCTAGCCGCGCTGGCCGTTAATTGCCTGACGCCGCCCCTGCCATGAGCGACAGCCTAAAAACCCGCCTGCAGGAAGACGTGAAGAATGCCATGCGTGCCAAGGACAAAGATCGCCTTGGCACGCTGCGTTTGATCACGGCTGCCATTAAACAGCGGGAGGTGGACGAGCGCATCGAGCTGAACGACGAGCAGGTGTTGAGCGTATTGGAAAAAATGGTCAAGCAACGTCGCGAAGCCATCTCCCAATACGAATCCGCCGGCAGAACCGATCTGGCCGATAAAGAAGCCAGTGAAATCGCCATCATCGGCGAATTTCTGCCTGAGCCTGCAAGCGATGCCGAAATTGACCAAGCCATCAGCGAAGCCATTGCCGCCACCGGCGCTAACGGCATCAAAGACATGGGCAAGGTCATGGGCATTTTGCAGACCAAGCTCAAGGGTCGCGCCGACATGGGCGCCATCAGCGGCAAGGTACGCAGCAAGCTCGCCTGATCCTGTTGCTCCTGTGCCGACCGCAACAATGCAACCGCATTAGCCGGCACGGGAAGCACGCCACATGAGCTCACGCATTCCGCAAACGTTTATCGATGATCTACTGTCACGCGTAGATATCGTTGACGTCATTGATCGTCGCGTACCGCTCAAAAAAGCCGGTCGCGAATACAAGGCATGCTGTCCGTTCCACGGCGAAAAAACCCCGTCTTTTACCGTCAGTCAGCAAAAACAGTTTTACCATTGCTTCGGCTGTGGTGCTCACGGCACCGCCATCAGCTTTTTGATGCAATATGAAAATTTTGCATTTCCCGAAGCCGTCCGCGAACTGGCTGACAGCGTTGGACTGGCCATGCCGGTCAGCGAACAGACACCTGCTAACGCCGCCAGCGCACCGCCGCAATTGTTCGACCTGATGGAAAAAGCCGCCCAGTATTATCGCCATCAGCTCAAAGGCTCCGAGCGCGCCATCGCCTACCTGAAGGGACGCGGCCTGACCGGCCAAACCGTCAGCGCGTTTGAAATCGGTTACGCCCCCGATGGCTGGCACCACCTGGCAAACGCACTGGCCGGCAGCAATTCGACGATCAAGCAGCAACTCGAACAGGGCGGCATGCTGATCAAACGCGACAATAGCGAAATGTACGACCGCTTCCGCGATCGCATCATGTTCCCGATTCGCGACCGGCGTGGCCGCACCATCGGCTTTGGTGGTCGAATCCTGGATAAAGGCGAACCCAAGTACCTCAATTCGCCGGAAACCCCGTTATTCCACAAAGGCAAAGAACTGTACGGTCTATACCAGGCCCGCCAGGCCAATCGCGAACTGACACAATTGATTGTCGTTGAGGGCTACATGGACGTGGTCGCCCTGGCCCAGCAAGGCATCAGCTACGCCGTAGCCACCCTGGGCACGGCCATCACCGAAGCCCATTTGGCGCTACTGATGCGCCATTGTCACAAGGTGATTTTCTGTTTTGACGGCGACCGCGCTGGCCGGCAGGCCGCCTGGCGTGCGGTCGAAACCTCGCTGCCCAAACTCAGCCAAGGACTCGAACTGAAATTTCTGCTTCTGCCCGACGGCGAAGACCCCGACACCATGGTCCAAAAGATCGGCCGGGACGGGTTCGAAAACCTGCTGGAAAAAGCCCAAGCTTTTAGTCAGTTTTTCTTTGAAAATCTGCTGCGCCAGGCCGATATCCGTGGGTTAGACGGGCAGGCAAAGCTGCTGCAACTCTGCCGCCCCCTGCTCGAAAAGGTCGAGGACAAGGTTGTACGACAACTGATGATTGCTCGCCTGGCAGAACTGATCAACATGCCAAGCCAGCAACTCCAGGCGCTGCTGGACGGACAAACGCCGACAACCGCCGTCACGACGCCGCCTGCGGAACGCGAGCCAAAGAAGCCATGGCAACCTCGCGATCGCTGGAACAAAACGCGCGACAACTCGCTCCAAGGGCCGGCGATGAGCAGCAACGCGCCGCGAGATACACCGTCACCGGTACGTCATGCGATTTCGCTGCTGCTGCACCGCCCGGCACTGGCTGAACAAGTCAGCATCAGCCCCGCGCTGCAGGCGCTGGAACTTCCCGGCATGCGACTGTTGCTCGATTTACTTGAACTTTTGCACCATCGCCCCAATATGAGTACCGGTGCCGTATTAGAACATTGGCGACATACCAAAGAAGGCGTGTCACTGAACAAACTCGCAACCCAGGAGCCCCTGCTCACCGAGGATCAGGTCGGACAGGAGTTTCTGGATACGATAACTGTGCTGGAAAAAAAATCGGCCGAGCAACGCCTGGATCAACTGCTAAAAAAATCCACCTTGGTGGGTTTGGACGAGCAGGAAAAGTCGCTACTCAACCGCCTGCTACGCGAACGCTAATTACCTCGCCGCATAATTGTGTACAACTTATGCTCGCTGTTTGGAAATTAGTGTATACTAGCCCGCTATTTTTTCCACGCACTGAGATTTGAAAATAAAGGCCTTATGAATTCAGATCAGCAGTCTCAAATTAAGCTATTGATCGCAAAAGGAAAAGAACAGGGATTCTTGACCTACCGCGAGGTTAATGACCATCTGCCCGATGAGATCGTCGATTCTGAACAAATCGAAGAAATCATCGCTATGATCAATGACATGGGTATCCCGGTGCACGAGCATGCACCCGATGCCGACAGCATTCTCATGACCGATGAATCGGTGACAGATGAAGATGCCGCTGAAGAAGCGGCGGCAGCCCTGGCTGCGGTTGATGGCGACTTTGGTCGCACTACAGACCCGGTGCGCATGTACATGCGTGAAATGGGCACAGTGGAGCTGCTGACTCGCGAAGGCGAGATCACGCTGGCAAAACGGATCGAGGAAGGGCAACGCGAAGTATTGTCCGCACTTTCCTGCAATCCAAAAACCATCGAAAGCTTCCTGAAAATTGCTGACGAAATCGAAACGCAAGGTCGTCGCATCAGCGACTTGATCACCGGTTTCATCGACCCCAATGCACCGGAAGAATTGCCTGAAATCAATGTCATCAAACCTGACGTGGCTGCGGCTGCGGATGACGACAGCGATGACGACGAAAGCGATGACTCCAGTTCAGACGAAGAGGATACCGGCCCCGATCCCGAGGAAGCCCGCATCCGTTTCGCCAAAATGCGCGAGCTGCACGAAAAGCACCTCAAGGCCATGGACAAACATGGCGCGCATGACCCCAAGGCCGTCAAAGCTGCCAACGACGTCATTGAGTTTTTTGCCGAATTCAAACTGGCGCCTCGCTTTGTCGATCTTATGGCCGAACAATTGCGCCAGCTTATCGATGAAGTTCGCAAACACGAACGCGCCATCATGCACACCTGTGTCAAGGTCTGTGGCATGCCGCGCAAGGATTTCATTTCCTCATTCCCTGAAAATGAAACCAATCCTGCGTGGGTAGACGGCTTCCTGGAAGGCAAATTCAAATACGCCGCCAAGCTCGCCGCTGCAGCAGATGACATTCGCCGCGAACAGCAGAAACTGGCGGAAGTTGAACAAATTGCCAGCCTGCCCATCGGCATGCTCAAAGACATCAACCGTCGCATGTCGATTGGTGAAGCCAAGGCGCGTCGCGCCAAGAAAGAAATGGTCGAGGCCAACCTGCGTCTGGTTATCGCCATCGCCAAAAAGTACACCAACCGTGGTCTGCAATTCCTCGACTTGATCCAGGAAGGCAACATCGGCCTGATGAAAGCGGTCGATAAATTCGAATACCGTCGCGGTTACAAGTTCTCTACCTACGCGACGTGGTGGATTCGTCAGGCGATTACCCGCTCCATCGCCGATCAGGCCCGCACCATTCGTATTCCGGTGCATATGATTGAGACCATCAACAAGCTCAATCGCGTCAGCCGTCAAATGCTGCAGGAAATGGGTCGTGAAGCCACCCCTGAAGAATTGGCCGTGCGCATGGACATGCCTGAAGACAAAATCCGCAAGGTACTGAAGATCGCCAAAGAGCCAATCTCCATGGAAACACCGATTGGCGACGACGAAGATTCACACTTGGGCGACTTCATCGAAGATCAAAACATGATCTCCCCCGGAGATTCTGCGACCTTCGAAGGCCTGCGTGAAGCCACCTTGCAAGTCCTGGAAGGTCTGACTGCACGCGAAGCCAAAGTACTGCGCATGCGTTTTGGTATCGACATGAACACGGATCACACGCTGGAAGAAGTCGGCAAACAGTTCGACGTTACCCGCGAGCGTATTCGTCAAATCGAAGCCAAGGCATTGCGTAAGCTGCGTCATCCTTCACGTTCCGAGCAGCTGCGTAGCTTCCTGGAATAACAGGAAAAAACGCCGCAAAAAAAACCGACCCTGTCTGCACAGCGGTCGGTTTTTTGTTTATACTTAAGCCCGTTTTATCTGCCCCTGTAGCTTTTATGCCCGTCAGGGTACAGTTGGTTTCGGGCGAAGCCCGAATGAAGGTAGCACCAGCCACCTTCAAACTCGATAAAACGTTATGCCCCTGTAGCTCAGTTGGTTAGAGCAGCGGACTCATAATCCGTTGGTCGTAGGTTCAAGTCCTACCGGGGGCACCACCCTAGTGGTGGTGCACACCGCCTTCACCATGCACGTGACCGTGCTCGATTTCTTCATCGCTCGCATCACGCACCGACAACACTTCAACATTGAATGTCACGCTCTTGCCGGCAAACGGATGATTCAAATCCACGTCTACCGTTTTCAAACCTGCCTTCACCACGGTAACCGGGCGAGGACCGTTTTTGGTGTTCAATTGGATCACCATGCCAGGCTTCAACTTGGGCTTGCCTTTGCCATCACGTAGCACGTGATTGATCGACACGCGCTGGGTCGCATCCTGCTGAACTTCACCAAACGCATCGGCTGGTTCCAGCGTCACGCTGACCTTGTCACCCACGTTCTTGCCTTGCAGCGCCTGCTCCAACGGCGGCATCAAACCATTGTGACCATGCAGATAATGCAGCGGCTGATTAACCTCCTGCGAATCTTCCAGTACCGCGCCATCAACGTCGGTCAAGCGGTAGTGCAGTGCCACAACCTTGTTCTTGTCTATCATTTGTTGCTCCAGAGTTTAACTATGGCGGAATACAGCCCGCCCGATGATCACTGCGCTAATTTTACATCATCTTGGCGTTTGGCTAATGTAAAATCCGGAGTTCGATTTTTGCGAAACACGCCGCCATGTCGCTGATTCAGCCTCTGACCTATGACGCCTCCCTGCCCGAACGCATTCCCAGCCCGTTTGCCAGCCAGGCTCACCCCTTGGCACAACACGCCGCTCAATTGCTGCAGCAACAACTTGCACGGCTCGCTATCGGCGAAAATCGCATGTTTGGCGTGCTGGTTGTGCGCCATCCGGATAACTCGCTCGGCTATTTAAGCGCATTCGAGGGCACCACCCTCAATCACGCTGAGCACGACCTGTTTGTCCCGGCCATTTTTTCTGCCATCGACCAGCGACGTGCGCAAATCCACAACGAACAGCAACAACAGCAATGCCTGCAAGCCATTGCCCTCCTACACCAGGACCCGGAATTTTTACACTGGCAACAACAACGCGATCTATGGCAACAGCAACGGCAAACTGAACTGCAAGCGTTGCACGACCAGCATCAGCACAACAAAATTAATCGCGATGCACAGCGCGCAGCGCTTGATGAAAATACTGAAACCTACGATGAACAACTGCGGTTGATTGCCCAGCAAAGCCAGCAGGACAGGCGCGTAATGAAGGCTCGCCAACGCCACTGGCAACAACAATTATCCGACGTCGAAGCCGCTCTGCTCGGTGCAGAACAACAACTGCAGCAATGGCAACTGCGCTTAAACAAACTGCAGGCACAACAACATACGCTACTGATTGATCTGGGAGAATTGCACAACCGCAGCGGAAACAAACGCGGCGTGGCCAGTTTTTTTGCCGGACAAACGATTCCTCACACTGCCGGGGAATGTGCCGCAACAAAATTGTTAAACTTTGCCAATCAACATCAGCTCACACCGATCGCGCTCAGTGAATTCTGGTGGGGGCCGTCGGATACCAACGATGAAATTCGCCATCATCGCCAACACTATCCCTGCTGTCGTAGTCGCTGCCATGTGTTGTTGCCGTTTTTACTGGATGGTTTGGCCGTAGAATCTGCGCCAGTGCATGTCGACAACCATCTTCCAGCCGGGCTGGATATTCTGTTCGAGGATGATGAACTTGTCATCATCAACAAACCTGCTGGCTTGCTGTCAGTTCCCGGCACTGACATCACCGATTCTGTTCAACAGCGATTGTGGCAAACTCATCCAGATCAACCATTGCTGCTACACCGCCTGGATCTGGCAACTTCCGGTCTTCTGCTCGCCGCCAAAAATTCGCGCTGCCACAAACTGTTGCAACGTCAGTTTGTGCAGCACACGCTGCAGAAACGCTACGTCGCACTGCTCGATCGCCGCCTGGCGGATGATGTACTCAGCGGCGACATTAACTTGCCGATGCGCGTCAATTTGCTCGACCGGCCTCGACAAATGGTTTGTTACAACTACGGCAAGCCGGCACTCACCCATTGGCAGGTCATTGATCGCGACGACCGCAGCACGCGGGTACATTTTTTTCCACAAACAGGCCGCACCCATCAATTGCGCGTCCATGCCGCTCACGCACACGGATTAAATGCACCGATCATCGGCGATGATTTGTATGGTCGACCTGGGCCGCGATTAATGCTACACGCGCAGCAATTGCAATTTATTCATCCAACCACCGGCCAGCAAGTTTGCATTGAAGCACCCTCACCGTTTTGACATGATGGGCCCGCATGAATCCTCCCTTTGAAATGGAACAACGCGACGACTGTTGGCTGGTAAAATTTTCTGCCATGGCCAGCCCGTGCGAGTTGCTAATCGATCAGGTCAGTCGCTCACAGGCGACGCTTGCCGCACAAATTGCGCAGCAGGAAGCCCTGCGAATTGAGCAAAAATTCAGTCGCTACCGCAACGACAATATTATTTTTCAGATCAATCACAACAACGGCGCCCCGGTCAGCGTTGATCCAGAAACCGCACAATTGCTGGATTACGCAACCACCTGTTACGAGCTCAGCGATGGCCTGTTTGACATCACTTCCGGCGTGCTGCGCCGCGCGTGGAAATTCGATCGCAGTGATCACCTGCCAAGCACCGATCAGGTTGCGCAACTCTTGCCTCTGGTGGGCTGGAACAAAATTATCTGGCAGCGGCCCAGCATTCAACTGCAAGTGGGCATGGAAATTGATCTGGGCGGTATCGGCAAAGAATACGCGGTGGATCGCACGGCGCTGCTACTTTCGCAGGCAGGTTTCAGTCATTTTCTGGTAAATTTTGGCGGTGACTTACTGGCGATGGGACCACGCGCAAACGGCAGTCCCTGGTTGGTGGGCATGGACCGCATTGATCCGGCACAGGCACATATCAAACGCCTGCAATTGCATCACGGCGCGTTGACCACCAGCGGTGATACGTACCGCTATCTGGAAAAAGACGGCGTGCGCTACAGCCATATTCTGGACCCGCACACCGGCTGGCCAGTGCCAGAAGCACCACGCACTGTGACCGTGCATGCGTCAACCTGCGTTGAGGCCGGCATACTGGCCACCTTTGCCATGCTGCACGGCAAGCTCGCAGAACAATTTCTGCAGGAACAACAAGTTAAACATTGGGTTCAACGCTAATGCGTGAACTCGCTCTCAGGCCAAACAATGCAGCCGGGAAAAACTGTCCCCAGGGACGATAACCACACAAGGCACTATGGAGTAGTCAATGCGGTTCCCCATCATTCTTTGTCTCGCCGCCTGCTTGCCCCTGGCCAGCTGTATCGAGTCCAAACAGCCGCTCAATTCGGCAGAGCCCACCGGCTTTGCTCGCCCCATCAACGACGGCGATCTTGCGGCGATGACGCCACTGCAGCAATACCAGGTCTACAACAAATTACTGTCCACGCTGTATAAAGGCGAACCCGCTGCTGATTTTTTTGATCTGAGTAAAGGTCTGGAAAATCCGCAACTCAAGCAACACAGCCTGCGCATTCGTCAGCTCAAACAAAACTTGCACAAGTCTGTGGTGGACGACACTTACTACGCCAATCTTGTGCAACAAAAACACGGCGTCTCATTGGGCATGGACAATCCACGTCCTGCGGCCTACGCGATGGCAATGCTGCACGAAATGCCCATCACCCGCACGTACTATTATCACTGGATCGCCTACCAGCTCACTAATAACATCATGTTTTCTCCGGGGTTAGAACTCGACAGCGTATTTCCAAAAGATGCGCAGACGGTGTATGAGCGCCTCATTCATTCGATGGAACAAAATCACACCATTCGCGATATCGTTTACCAGCACATGATAAGCCAGGAAAACTGGCGGCGTTTTCGTTCACCGGAAGACAATACTCGCGAGATGATGGAAATTTTCCTGTTGCGCTTCGACGACAGCGAAGTACCCAAGGCATCAACTGCGTGTAAAAACTGGTTTTTGAATGTTAACAACAGTTATATGCTGCAATACGACGGCGCGCCGGTCAATCAGCAGCCGCAACTGGGCTTGCTCAATCGCGATAGCATCCGCACCTGTGACGAGTTTTATCGCGCCATTGCCGAACACCCGAGCCTGATTCCATCGATCACATCACGCCTGATTGATCATTTCTTTTACGGCTACAGCGTGGAGTTTAAACAAGCCTTCCTCAATTCGGTCACCGCCGCCAATCCGGTGCATTTTGATGAACTATTCGACGCCATCGTTTTCAGTTACGAATATCTCACCAAGGTCACACGGCCACGTTCCTACGAGGAAAATTTCCTCGCCGGTGCCGGCCGGCTGCGCTGGGTTGCCGCCAATGGTTTTTTCAGCGGCAAAACCAGCGAGGACACCAGTAGCAACGTGCCCAACCTGGCCAACATGACGCAAAAAAGCATGACCTACAAACTGGGCAGACCGTGGAAGATCCCCATGGATTCACTTAGCTTGGCCAATTATCACAAATCAATTCGCGACGAACTGTTTTTGCGTACCCGTGGCCAATGGCCAACGGATTTAATTACATCACCCCAAGTGAACGCATTGTCGGATCAGGACTTCATTCACTATTTATTCCTGAACGCAGTGATGCGCAAGGCAACACCAGCGGAGCTGCAGGCAATGCAAACCATTTTTCAAACCAACAACGTCACCACACGAATGAATCGCGCCTACATCGTTTTTGATTACACCTCGCGCCTGGCCGAAACCTATCACCTGCCTGCATTTGAAGAGGTTCCGCAGCATGAATATTAATCGCCGCCGTTTTCTCCAGGGATTAGGCGTTATCGGCGCCAACCTCGCGGTTCCCGGCCTGATCACCACGAGTTTGTTTTCCGGCAAAATCATGGCTGCCGGTTACGATCAACTGGACGTGGAATTTGACACCACGCTCACGGTTGATCGCATGCCGCGTTTCATTAACATTTTTTTGTATGGCGGTCCGTCAGAGCTTGCCGGCAATTTGAGCAACATCATCGACATTAACGCCAATTCACAAAACCGCTATCCACGCACCACTATCGATGGTGTCAGTTACGGCTTCGATCCCAACGAAGCCAATTCACTGGTGACGCCCAATGCATTCTGGAAAGGCGCAGGCGGCGAAATCATGGAAAGTTTGCTCGCCTCCGGCGACATGACTGTTTATCGCACCATGAATCGCCTCAAAGACACCAATCGTGCCCACGGCATTTGTGTACATCAAAATCTGGTGGGCAATCTGAATGTCTACACACCCGGCATGGCAACCACGCTCGCGTGGATTTTGCAGAACAACAATCCATTCCGCTATGCCGATGGTTCAGTGCGACCGCTGTCTGATGTGGTATTTCCCTTCGTCAGTTTTGAAGGCGAATCCAAAGTCTTCAACACCAGCGATCTTGCCATCCTGCCCGAACTAAAACCTATTGCACTCAATGCCAAAGTGCTCAATCCGTATGTGCGCACTGATCGCACTACCGCCGGGCTCAACAACGGTGGCGCGATTGATTTGGCGATTGAAGAACTCGCACGCCAAACCAGCGCAGCCAGCGCCTATCCGATGACGCACCAAAGTTTAATTCAACGCGCCGAAGCTGCTGTTCATATCAACGAAAAAATTGGTAACGTCACCGACAACGCCGCCACCTATGGTTACGGCACTGGCAATTTTGGCGAACGCCTCAGCTCCGCCGTCAGTTTGGTGCTTAATAACCCTGACACTCTGTTTGTCAGTGTCGGCAGTGGTGGCCTAGGCGGCTGGGATGATCACTCGGAAATGATGCGCCGCTATCCGGCACGGATGGAAGAATTGTTTGTCGCGATCAATGCCGCAGTAAAACACCTTGAAGCGGCCACCGCCCAAGGCGTGGCCCATGCGGACAAGGTGATCATCAACGTGTATGGCGAATTTGGCCGCAATGTAAATCTAAACGAATCCCTGGGCTGGGATCACGGCACCAATCAGAATCTGTACACATTTGGCGGTAAAGGCTTGTCAGCCAACGCACGCAAACTGGGCGAAATCGTCGGCACCACCGAACGCGTCGGCGACAGTGGCGTGAATCGCCAATTTACTTCACCTACTGCTGGCAGTTATCAGTTCGAGCCGTTTGCGCTGGCGTCGAGCATGTATCACTATTTCGGCGTGAAAAATCCGCAAGTGTTCAGCGGCGAGCCGGTCATCGCTGGTTTCTAGAATCGATAATACAAACTGCCCTGTACTGCAATTGCATTGAGCGGCGTGATATCGCCGCTCATGTACCACTGACGCAAATATTCTCCGCGCACCGTCATATCAATGTCTTTGAAAATTTTACGGCCATACAGCAAACCCAGCGTGGAGGTCACTGCCGTCGCCAAACGATAATCGGCACTGGCAAACCCCGGATCAGGACTGAGCACAGGCAAACCATAGTGATAAAAACTGGCTGCCGATTGGCGATACAAACGCGCATGCCCCTGCCAGTATTCGCCGTCACTGCCGTTTTTCACATCGTGACGATAACGACCTTCCAAAGTGTGCGAGTCCATCTCCCAGTCATCCCAGTAAAAGCGATAACTCAAATCGACCACGTCACCCGCATATTGTGATTCTTTGCGCTGATGCACCGCACGCCAATGCAAACTGTTGTAGTTGCGCTCGTCGGGACGCTTTTCAAACTGCTCCGAACCACTTGGTGAACCATCCACATTCAAACGACTGATCACTTTGTAGGGATCATTCATGTAGCCGGCGCTAAATCCGCCCATGTACGTCATCGAACCCAGCGTGTTGCGATTGATCACCGAGCTAAACCCCAGCAACCAGTCCATCATAAATTTCTGATCCGATGGATAACGCGCCGTGTCCGTGGTCGCCGCCAACCCCGTAGGTACCCCACCGTTTGGACGAATGCGATCGTAATTGGCCGATGCACCAAAATTCCAGGTAACGCGTCGCTTCTCGGTATCCTTGCTGAAATAGGCACTCAAACCACCGGAGGTGTAATCGTATTCGTACGAAAAATTCGCCGCCCAGCTTGCCTTCAACAAGCGACTCATGGGTTTGTCCCAGGTCACGTTGTAGGCGGTACGAATATCCTGAAATCTTCCCAGCGGCGACTCGCCTGCCGTATTGGTTACATCGCTGCCTGAGGGCGTGGTAAATGTCTGTGTCGCCGTCGGCGCAGCGGCACCTGTCGGTGAAGCTCCTGTCATGATGTCATGGGTGCGCTTCAAGGAAATGCTTTCGTCCTGCGCCAATTCTTTTTTCAGCGACAAGGTTTCTTCGTAAACATTGATGCGATCAATTTCTTTGTAAAACAGCGTTGACGCTTTTACTTCCCACTCACCATCTTTTGCTTGCGATTCAGCAGCAACACCTGCCAGCAAACTGCACGTCGCTGTCGCCAGCGCTTGACGTATCTGTCGTTTTTTTAATTGCATCCGCAGCCTCCACCACCAAAACTGCCGCCGCCGCGAGAGGCTTCACGACTAAAATAAATTTTATCGTCTGCCATTCTGTCTAGTGAATTGGCATCGAGTTGCATTTTATCTTGCGCAACAATGTCACGCTCCCACGCCTTGATGTCCTGCACATCAGCAATATCTTTGAACATGGCACATCCCGATTGCGTCAACAGCAGCAACAGGCAAAACAAAATGCGGTAAGCAAATGACATGAGGAATCCAGCGACGCCCTTATCTTCGTGAGGAAAGAATAAAGCGAGAAATTCCGCAATTTTTATCACAGATATACCCCTCTGTATACTGTCTCCAGACTCCGACAACCGGCACAACCACACTCCGGCATACTCCTTGCGTTGACAGCACTGAGGCTTTCGTCACGGAGGAACGCGTCATGATGTCAAGACTCAAAAACCTGCCCAAATACTCTTGCGCCGACACCCTGGTCGACTCCAAACAATATAACGCTGCCCGATTGGCGCTTTACCGCCTAGCCAAAGTTGTGCGCTTCCCGATCAAAGGATACGAGCATCTGGAAGTCATAATCGATGAAGATTCCTGGGTCGTTGTAGATCATTTGCAAAATGACTTGCCGATTGTGGCCTGGACCGACTTCCAAGCCACTGGCCGCGGACTGCATGAGCCTGTGCGCTGCCAACTAAGCTATTACCATTTCGGCGCAGCGGTCGTCGCCAACAAAGGTCTGGCGGCAATCAATCGCTATCTGGGAATCAAACTGGAAAGAGAATCAAAAAAAGCCGTCGCACGCTCGGAGAGCCCGACCGCAATCGACTCGGTGGTACGTCTGAAAGTTGCGGGCAAAGCCTAACCACACCCCCGAGGTTATTCGCGCCAATAACCTCGGATTCCGGCACAACCTTGTGCGCCGTGCGCAAACGCCTCAGCCTCATCCACATCACTCACGCCCCCCAGGGCGTACACTGGTAATGCCAACTGATCAACGATCTGTCCAAACATTTCCCAGCCCAGCGGTTCGGTATCCGGATGTGATTTGGTGTACTTCACGGGAGACAGCAGCGCGAAATTCGCGCCGATGGCTTCGGCTTTTTTCAATTCGTCCAGACTGTGACCCGAAGCCGCCACCAACAACGAATCCGGCAGCGGTCGCGTTATAGCTGCCGCCAAACGCTTGCTATCCAGATGCACGCCATCGGCTCCCAAACGCTGCACCATTTCCGGCGCAGCATTGAGCAGCACCCGACAATCATGCGCATGTGCCAGCTCAATTACTTTTTTCGCCAGCGCAGCATAATCGGTTTCACTTAAACCCTTGGCGCGCAACTGCATCAGTTTGATGCCCGCCTGCAGACTGCGTTGCAAACCGGCAAGAAACGTCGCTTCGTCGGCAGGATCAGGGGTGATCAGATAATGCGTTGGCAATTGCAGCGCATCGACAATAGGCTGATTCGCCGCAGGGAACGCGTAATCTTGCAAACTCGCCTTCGCCACCCACGCAATCGGCTGCCCCTCGCGTCCGTGCGGCTGTCCCGCAAAGCGCGACACCTGCCACACATCGAGCAACACCGACTTGTCGCTGTAGTCATGACTGACGCGAATCAGGGGACGGGCTTCCAGCACATCAATGCCAAGTTCTTCGTGCAATTCACGCGACAAGGCATCGCGCGCGGTTTCGCCCGATTCGAGTTTGCCACCAGGGAATTCCCACAAGCCACCCTGATGCAAATGCTCTGCGCGTTTGGCAATTAACACATCGCCTTGCGCATTAACGATGGCCGCAGCGACCACATGAATTCGCTGGGACACGTTATAGCTCCTGCGGGTTTTTCTTCTCGGATTTAAAACTGGTCGCAATCAGCAAAATCGCGCCAAGGAAAATGGCTGAGTCTGCAATATTGAACGCTGGCCAATGGCACTCACCGTTGCCACCGTAATAAAAGCCCACAAAACAACTTTCGCTTTGATAGAAGAAATCAATAAAGTCGATAACGTGTCCATGCATCATTCGATCAAGCACGTTACCTATCGCACCACCCAACACCAGCGACAAGCCCGCTGCCTGCACATTTTCATCCTCAGGCAACTTGCGCAGCCAGACGATAATGAAAATGGAAACGGCAATCGCCAGCACGGTAAAAAACCAGCGCTGCCAGCCACCGGCATTACTCAAAAAGCTGAATGCCGCACCTTCGTTGTACATGAGGGTAATGTTCAGCATCGGCAGAAAATCCACGCGCTGATGCAATTCCAGCGCGCCATTTGCCCAAATTTTGGTGATCTGATCCAGCACCACCGCCAGCACTGCCAGCCAAACCCACTTCTTCAGCATTGTTCTGTCTCTTAATTTCGCTTACGCAAATTGACGTTGTTCGCCATCGCCGACCACGTTTTCCACACAGCGACCACACAACTCCGGGTGTTCTGCATGCGTTCCAACATCTTCACGAAGATGCCAACAGCGTGCGCATTTGGCGTGTTCACTTGCCACCGCAGCAATCCACATTTCATCGCCGCCCTCTAGTTTAATATGCGTGTCGTTGCTGCCTTTGGCACTTTCGCGCTGCACCTTGGCAGCAGACGTGATCAACACAAATCGCAATTCATCCTGCAGGCGCGACAGCTTGGCAAACAACTCCTGACCGCAGGACAACGTCACTTCCGCATCCAGCGAAGAACCAATCTTGCCATCGACGCGCAGCTTTTCCAGCCGCTTGGCGACTGCTTCGCGCACCTCAACCACTTCCATCCAGAACGCATCGTCAAAATCCGCACTGACATTCAATGCCGGAAAATCATAATAGGTCTGCAACAGAACAGATTTGTCGCTTTGACCTGGAATCTGCGCAAAAATTTCCTCGCCAGTAAAACTCAACACCGGCGTAATCCAGCGGGCAAACGCTTGCACCACATGATACAGGGCGGTCTGACACGAACGTCGCGCCACACCATCCGCCTTGGTGGTGTATTGACGGTCTTTAATCACGTCCAGGTAAAAACTGCCCATTTCCACCGAACAGAAATTTTGCAGCTTTTGCACAACTACGTGGAATTCATATTTTTCGTAGGCAGTCTGCAATTCGGTTTGCAGTCTGGCAGCACGCGCCACCGCCCAACGATCAAGCTCAAGCAACTGATCCGCAGGCAGCAAATCGGTTTCAGGATCAAACCCGTTCAGGTTGGCAAGGAAAAAACGCGCGGTGTTGCGAATACGGCGATAAGCATCCGCAACGCGCTTCATCACTTCTGGTGAATAGGTCATCTCGCCACGGTAATCCGCCGAGGCAATCCACAGACGCAGAATATCTGCCCCCAAGTCGCCGCATACTTTTTTCGGGTCGACGCCATTGCCCTGGGATTTGGACATCTTGTGGCCTTTTTCATCCACGGTAAAACCATGCGTCAACACTTGTTTGTAGGGCGCCACATCATGCACGGCAATCGACGACAACAGCGAAGACTGGAACCAGCCGCGATGCTGGTCAGAACCTTCCAGATATAAATCGGCGGGGAAGTGCAAATCATCACGCTGATTCAGCACCGCGTAGTGCGTCACGCCCGAGTCAAACCACACATCCAGCGTGTCAATAACCTTCACATAATTGGCCGCATCTGCGCCCAACAATTCTGCCGGCTCAAGATCAAACCAGGCATCGATTCCTGCCTGTTCCATGCGCTGGGCAACTTGCTCCATCAGTTCGGCATTTTTCGGATGCAACTGCTGAGTGTCCTTGTGGACGAACACGGCGATAGGCACACCCCAGGTACGCTGACGAGACACGCACCAATCGGGGCGTTTCTCCACCATGCCTTCGATACGCGCCTGACCCCACTCGGGAATCCAGCGCACGTTTTTGATTGCCTGATTAGCGTGATCGCGCAGCGCATTTTGTTCCATGGAAATAAACCACTGCGGCGTGGCGCGGAAAATAATCGGCGTTTTGTGACGCCAGCAATGCGGATAGCTATGATTCAATGCTTCTGCGTGTACCAATTTGCCATTGGTGCGCAACACTTCCAGCACACTGTCATTCGCCTTGAACACATGCTGTCCTTCGAACAACGCAGTGCCGGGAATAAATTTGCCGTCGCCGCCCACAGGATTTTCCACTGGCAGGTTGTAGCGCGAACCGGCCACATAGTCTTCCTGACCATGTGCAGGCGCAGTGTGAACTGCACCAGTACCGGCATCGGTAGTCACGTGATCGCCAAGAATAATCGGCACCTGTTTGTCATAAAACGGATGCTGCAGTTTGACGCCTTCCAGCGCTTCACCCTTGGCATAGGCGATGACGCGGTGCTCTTCAAATTTCCAGCGTCCCATCACTTCTTTGACCATTGCCTCGGCCAACAGCAGACGCTCGGTTCCGTGTTCACCAACACATTCGACGATGACGTAATCCAGATTACCGTTCAGTGCCACCGCTTCGTTTGCGGGCAAGGTCCAGGGCGTGGTTGTCCAGATCACGACGGACAGTGGGCCACTGCCGACGTTGTCCACGTGATGGCAACGATCCAAAAACGCTGCGTCATCCAATACGGAGAAGCGCACATCAATCGCCGGTGAACGCTTGTTTTCGTATTCAACTTCCGCTTCAGCCAGTGCCGAACCACAGTCCACACACCAGTGCACAGGCTTGGAGCCTTTGTGCAAATGACCATTGTCGATAATTTTCGCCAACGCGCGCACGATGTCGGCTTCGAATTTGAAATTCATCGTCAGGTAGGGATTATTCCAATCACCCAACACGCCCAGACGCTTGAATCCTTCCTTTTGCAGTTCAACTTGTTTGCCAGCGTATTCGCGACAAGCTTTGCGGAATTGTTTTGCCGACACTTTTTCGCCGGCTTTGCCAACTTTTTTCTCAACCTGCAATTCAATCGGCAAACCGTGACAGTCCCAACCGGGCACGTAGGGCGCATCAAATCCGGCCAGCGTTTTCGATTTAACAATCACGTCTTTCAGTACTTTGTTAACCGCATGACCCAGATGAATTTCGCCATTGGCGTAGGGAGGGCCATCGTGCAGCACAAACTTGGGACGTCCTTTTGACACCGCGCGAATTTGTTCGTACAGCCCTTGTTCAAACCACTCGTTAAACATTTTCGGTTCGCGCTGCGCCAGATTACCGCGCATCGGGAAGTCGGTTTCAGGCAAATTCAGAGTATGTTTGTAGCTGTTCTCGGACACGGATATTTTCCTAGTTGGACTGCAATTTAAAAAAGTTTCGCGCAGCAGTGCTGTCCGCTGCGATCTGTTGTTTCAGGGCCTCCAGGCCATCGAATTTTTTCTCGGCACGGATAAACTGATGAAAATTTACCTGCACATGGCGGCCATAAATCTGCTGTTCGAAATCAAACAAGTGCACTTCCAGCAGCATGCGGCTACCATCCACCGTCGGTCGCAAACCCACATTGGCCACGCCGGGCAAGGCATTCGCCGCCAACCCGTCTACACTGACCGCGAACACCCCCTTCAGCGGCACCACCTTGCGATGCATGTGGATGTTCGCCGTGGGAAAGCCTATGGTTCGGCCGCGCTTGTCACCGTGAGCAACGTGGCCACAGATGAAATAGGGCCGCCCCAGCATTTGTGCTGCCTGACTCAACTCCCCCGCCTGCAGTGCCTTACGCACCCGGGTACTACTGACACGATCGCTGTCGATCGCCACTGTTGAGGTGTTTTCCACCACAAAACCATGCTGTTTGCCTGCCTGACAGAGCATAGCAAAATCGCCCTGCCGCTGCCTGCCAAAGCGGAAATCGTCGCCCACCACCAAATGGCGCACACCCAATCCCTCCACCAACACCTGGCGGATAAAATCAGTGGCATCCATCCCGGCCAGCGATTGATTGAACCGCAGACACAAAACCCGATCCACGCCCTGCTGGGCGAGCAAGCCCCATTTTTCACGAAAACGCGTCAGCCGCGGTGGCTCATTGCCCCGCGCAAAAAATTCATCGGGATAGGGTTCGAAGGTGATCACCAGCAGCGGCAAATTCATGCGTTTTGCCAGTTCACGACAACGCTGCAAAATCACCTGATGGCCGCGATGTACACCATCAAAATTGCCGATGGTCGCCACACAGCCACGATGACGCGCCTTGAGATTGTTGAGCCCGCGAATGATTTCCATAGGCGGGCGATTATACCGGACGCGCTCCGGGTCTCACAGTTAAAAACTGCCGCGCAAGAACCGCTTCAGCTTAAATCCGCTCAGCACCAGGGTGGCAAAATAGACTCCGGACCCAACCGCCAGCCACAGCATCAGGTGCATTGCCCGCTCCATCCCCGACCATTGGGTCCAGACCTCCAGCGGCTCCACAAACCAGAACAGTACCGCCCCCATTACCAGCGCCGCTGCACCGACCCGCAAACCAAACAGCGCCCAACCGGGCTGGGCGTGGTACACCCCGTCCTTGCGCAGCCGGTGAAACAGCATGCCGGCATTGAGAAACGCCGAACCCGCCGTCGCCAACGCCAGACCGGCATGCGGCCCCACGTAGCCCAGCATCACCCATGGCACCACTATCACGATATTCAAACCCATGTTGCACACCATGGCGATAATGCCGATGCGCACCGGGGTTTTAGTGTCCTGGCGAGCATAAAACCCCGGCGCCAACACCTTCACCATGATATAGGCCAACAGACCAATCGACATGGTAATCAGGCTTAATGCCGACATTTTCACATCATCTTCGCCAAACTGGCCACCATAAAACAGCGTAGTGATCAGAGGAGTAGCCAGCAGAATCAAGCCCACTGTCGCCGGCGCGCCTATCACCAGCACCCAGCGCATCCCCCAGTCCAGTGTCTGCGAAAAGGTTTCCATCGACTTGGTCGCCACATCCTTGGACAGCTTGGGCAAAATCACCGTCGCCAGCGCAATACCAAACACACCCAACGGAAACTCCACCAAACGGTCGGAGTAGTACAACCAGGAAATACTGCCCGTCACCAAAAACGAGGCAATCACCGTATCCAGCAACAGGTTGATTTGCACCACCGATGAGCCAAAAATCGCCGGCAACATCAAACGACCAATCCGCCGCACCCCTTCGTGCGCTGCGCCCCAGCGAGGCCGGGGCAACAAGCCAATTTTCATCAAAAACGGCAATTGGAACAGTAACTGCGCCACCCCTGCGACAAACACCCCCCAGGCCAAAGCGTAGACAGGCTCATCCATCATCGGCGACAGCCAAATGGCGGCAGCGATCAAACACAAATTCAGCAACACCGGTGAAAGTGCCGGCACCGCAAATTTGCCAAAACTATTCAAAATCGCGCCCGCAAACGCCACCAGCGAAATAAACAAAATGTAGGGAAAGGTTATTCGCAGCATGTCGACGGCCAGGCCGTACTTATGCTCGTCCTCCAGGAATCCTGGCCCAAACGCCATGATCAGCAGCGGTGCTGCCACCACCCCAATCAGCGTAATGAGCAACAGCACCAAACCAAAGGCGCCCGCCACCCGGTCCAGCAACTCCTTGAGCTCAGCCTCGCTGCGCTGTTCCTTGTATTCGGTAAAAACCGGGACAAATGCCTGTGAAAATGCACCTTCTGCCGTCAAACGGCGGAGAAAATTCGGGATTTTGAATGCCAGAAAGAACGCATCCGTGGTCGCATCCGCGCCAAACATCCGCGCCACCACGATATCACGCAAAAAACCCAACACCCGCGACACCATGGTCATGGCACTCACCACGGCGGTCGATTTTAATAATTTCCCGGTCAGAACCCTTCTCCTTCAGCCTTCAACACCGTCTCACCGCTAGTTTACACCAAAGCTAAGCGACTGTTTTATCCACCATAATCGCCAGATTGGCCGACTTCTTAACAATTCGCTCCTGCCGACAATTGACAAAAGCTCAACTTATCCGCATAATGCCGCGCTCTTTGGAACAGAATTTAACGGGAGAAAGACCTTGGCTAACTCTCCACAAGCCAAAAAACGTGCTCGTCAAGCCGAGGACCGTCGTCAGCGTAACGTCGGCCAACGCTCTAAGATGCGTACCTTCGTGAAAAAAGTGCGTGCTGCCATCGCCACTGGCAACAAAGAAGCCGCTCAGGCTGCCTTTGCCGCAGCTGCACCAGTACTGGATAGCATGACTAACAGAGGCATTCTGCACAAGAATACCGCTGCTCGTTACAAATCCCGTCTGAACGACAGCATTCGCGCAATGTAATTGCAGATTTGCACGTTTTTATATAAAAAAGCCGCTGAAAAGCGGCTTTTTTATTGCCTGCAGCCACCCCCAACGGAAGTGGCCACACACCAATACTCACATAACGACTAGATTGTCGCGGTGAATCAACTCAGGTTCACCCACATACCCTAGTAGCCGCGCAATTTCATCGCTTGGCTTGCCCGCAATCTTGCGCGCTTCTTCAGCCGAATAATTGATCAGCCCCCGCGCCACTTCCAAACCGTCCGGCCCGAGACACTGCACCACTTCGCCACGCTTGAAATCACCCGACACCGCAACCACTCCCACCGCCAACAAACTGGAACCCTTGTTGCGCAGCACGTTCACTGCCCCGGCGTCCAACTTCACGCTACCGCGAAATTGCAGGTATCCCGCCATCCAGCGCTTGCGTGCAGCCATGGGCTCTTGCTCCGCCATCAGCCAAGTGCCAATACCTATTTCTTGATTGGCCACTGATTGCAAAATTCCAGGGCGTCGACCATAGGCAATCACCGTACTCGCCCCAGACCGGGCTGCGCGCGCCGCCGCCAACACCTTGGTATACATCCCGCCACGCCCCAGCGAACCCGGCTTGCCGCCGCCGGCCATGCTCAGCAACGCTTCGTCACCAGCCTCGGCCTTTTCAATCAATACCGCCGTCGGATCCAGGGTCGGATCGCCGGTGTACATACCCTTCTGGTCGGTCAAAATCACCAGAATCTCGGCCTCAATCAGGTTCGTCACCAACGCCCCCAAGGTGTCATTGTCGCCAAACTTGATCTCATCGTTCACGACAGTGTCGTTTTCATTAACGATAGGCACAACACCGATATCCAGCAAAGTCCGCAGTGTGCTGCGCGCATTGAGGTAGCGCGTCCGATGGGACAAATCGTCATGGGTCAGCAACACCTGCGCAGTGTGCAGACCGTGCTGACTAAAGCAGCTTTCATACTGTTGCACCAAACCCATCTGCCCGACCGCAGCCGCAGCCTGCAATTCATGCAGCGCCGACGGCCGCTTTTTCCAACCCAGCCGAACCAGACCTTCTGCTACCGCACCGGAAGAAACCAGAACAACATCAATACCTTGCTGACGAAGTTCGGCGATTTGCCGCACCCAGGAACGAATCGCTTCCGGATCCAGTCCCACGCCGTGATTGGTTACCAGCGAACTTCCAACCTTGATCACCCAACAGCGATCACGCCTCATCCATACCTCCGACAGGCAAATCATCCTCATCATCAGGAAACACATCGCGATCTTCAGGCTTGAGATTTTCGCGGCGCGCTTCCAGATAATCCATAATTGCATACACCAACGGCTTAACTTCGCCGCCGCTGATCGCCGAAATTCCAAACACCGGCCCTTGCCAATCCAATTCAGCAACAATGCGCTCAACCGCCGCCTTGCGCTCATCTTCAGGCAACAAGTCCAGCTTATTGATCACCAGCCAACGCTCACGCGCCACCAGCTCGCTAGAGTATTTAGCCAGCTCAGCGACAATTTTACGCACGCTGTCCACTGGATCATCAGAGGGCGATGCCACATCCACAATGTGCAACAGCAGGCCCGTGCGCGACAAATGCCGCAGGAAGCGCACACCCAGGCCCGCACCTTCAGCAGCCCCTTCGATCAAACCGGGAATGTCCGCCACCACAAAGCTCTTGTGCTCACCCACATGCACCACCCCCAGATTAGGGTAGAGGGTAGTAAACGGATAATCTGCCACCTTGGGGCGCGCCGCCGAAACAGCGCGAATAAACGTAGACTTACCCGCATTGGGCATGCCCAGCAGACCCACGTCTGCCAACACCCGCAGCTCCAATTTCAGATCACGGCGCTCGCCCGGCGAGCCCGGCGTACACTGACGCGGCGCGCGATTGGTAGAGCTCTTGTAGCGGGTATTACCCAAACCATGAAACCCACCCTGAGCCACTTTTAGCACCTGACCATGACGGGTCAAATCACCAATCAGCTCCTCGGTGGTCACGTCGGTAGCCACCGTCCCGATCGGCACCGGCATGTAGAAATCTTCACCTTTGGCGCCGGTACAATTCTTCCCCATACCGCCTTCGCCGTTCTGCGCCTTGAAAAAACGCTGAAAACGGTAATCTGTCAGCGTGTTCAGGTTCTCGTCGGCGACCAGAAAAACACTGCCACCATCTCCACCATCCCCACCGTCAGGACCACCTTTGGGAATATATTTTTCGCGACGAAAGCTGACACAGCCATTGCCACCCTTGCCAGCCTCAACAGTTACCACTACTTCATCGACGAATTTCATAATTTTTCAGCCACGTAATTTTACAGCCAGAACGCAAAAAGGCCCCTTCAGGGACCTTTTCACTGTGTCAGCATCCCTCTAGCAACCCACGCGGAAATCCACGAGATTGCAGAAGCAACCTGAAACTTATGCGGATACGACGCTAACGAACTTGCGGTTCTTAGGGCCTTTTACCTCGAATACAACGCGGCCATCCGCAGTTGCAAACAAAGTATCATCTTTACCACGACCCACATTGCTTCCAGGATGGAATTTGGTACCGCGCTGACGCACCAGGATGTTACCTGCTAATACTTCCTGACCGCCAAAGCGCTTGATACCAAGGCGCTTGGATTCCGAATCGCGACCGTTACGTGTACTGCCGCCTGCTTTCTTATGTGCCATTTCTTACAGCCTCTTGTTTCTCGGATACCGGTACGCCTTAAGCGCTGATACCAGTGATCTTCAATTCAGTAAAATACTGACGATGACCCATCTGTTTACGGTGATGCTTTCTGCGACGGAACTTGATGATAGTAATCTTGTCCGCACGGCCGTGAGCAGTCACTTCGGCAGAAACCTTGCTGCCGGCAACAAATGGGGTACCAATTTTGATGGCTTCGCCATCAGCAACCATCAGAACTTCGTTCAGGTCGATAGTAGAACCCTTTTCGGTTTCCAACTTCTCAACACGGATGGTTTGTCCTTCGGTGACGCGATATTGCTTACCACCGGTTTTGATAACCGCATACATTATTCGTTTACTCCACTTGACATCAGGTCAATGAAAGGGGCGCAATTGTACAAATTAAGGCTTTTGCCGTCAATCGGCCTGATCAAAAAATATCGTTTTAACGACCAGCCCGTATTCTATATAATCGCTCGACTATTTTCTAAGGCTTTTTAACAGTTTGTGTCCCAATGCATCTAGATACGGTTAAACAACGTTCTTCCGAAGTCGAGCACATGAGCGTTTCGGAGATCAACTCGCTAATCGCCACCGACACCCAGGCGGTGGATAAACACATCCGTACCCGGCTGCAATCAGACGTTGCATTGGTGAACCAACTAGGCCATTACATCATCAGCAGCGGCGGCAAACGGCTACGCCCCAAGCTCCTGCTACTGAGCGCTCGCGCCTTTGGCTACCAAGGTAGCCATCATACCCTGCTGGCAGCCGTGGTGGAATTCATCCATACCGCGACCCTGCTGCACGATGACGTGGTCGACGAGTCCGACATGCGCCGGGGCAACGAGACTGCCAACGCCCTGTTTGGCAACGCCGCCAGCGTACTGGTAGGCGATTTCCTCTATTCTCGCGCCTTCCAGATGATGGTAGAAGCCAACTCCATGCGCATTATGGCCGTTTTGTCAGACGCCACCAATGTCATCGCCGAAGGCGAGGTCATGCAGCTCATGAACTGCAATGAGCCCGACACCACCGAAGAACGCTACCTGGAAGTCATCCGCTACAAAACCGCCAAGCTGTTTGAAGCAGCATCGCAGCTGGGCGCAATCCTGGCACAGCGCAGTGAACGCGAAATCCGCGCCATGGCCAGCTACGGCATGCACCTGGGCACCGCCTTCCAACTGATTGATGACGCACTGGATTACACCTCCAGCAGCGAGGAAATGGGCAAAAACGTCGGTGATGACCTTGCCGAAGGCAAACCCACCCTGCCACTGATTTATGCCATGCGCGTTGGCAATGAGCAGCAGCGCACCCTGATTCGCAATGCCATTGAGCAGGGCGGTCGCGACCATATCGATGCCGTCATTCAGGCCATTCACGACACCAAGGCCATCGACTACACGATCAAGGCTGCGCAGCAAGAAGCCCTGTTGGCCACCTCGCAGCTTGATTTGATCCCGCCGTCGCCCTATAAAACGGCATTGATTTCGCTAGCAGAATTCGCAGTAAACCGGAACCATTAAGCACGACGGGGTGTAGCTCAGCCTGGTAGAGCGCTGCCTTCGGGAGGCAGAAGTCGGAGGTTCGAATCCTCTCACCCCGACCAGCCCCGCATTATTTAACACGGAAACTATTATGACTTTGTTGCGCATACTCGCTATTGGCCTCTTGGTCTGGATCGCTTGGTTCATGATCAAAAATTACCTGCGCAAGAATCAAGCTCAAAACCAACAGAACATACCGCCACAGCAAGACCAACAAAAAATGGTCCGCTGCACTCAGTGTGGAGCCCACCTACCCGAGCACGTCGCCGTGCAAAAGCACGGTAATCGTTTTTACTGCCGAGAACACGCCCCCAAATAACCAAAAATGATCACAGAACGCTCAAGCCAGTGACGTTTTCCGTCGCTACCGGGCGTATCGCACTGAAATCGCCATTTAGCCGCTCTGTTTGTAGGTCTTTGCAAACTTCGTCTAAAACTGTATGCTTTTCAGTCAATTGTTAAGGCCACACATCTGGAGACGTGTTCACTAAACACACCCCATGGACGAACTAAGCACAACCCTCAATCTCCATCCCAGCCTGCTGTTGGGCACTGCTGCCGTCCTCGGATTAATCATTGGCAGCTTCCTTAACGTAGTCATTTATCGCCTCCCTCTTATGTTGATTCAGGCACAAGACGACGCTGTTTCGCCCACATCCGAGACTGCACAACTATCCCTGGCACTACCCGCATCACATTGTCCAGCGTGCAAGCACCCCCTTGGAATCACCGAAAACATTCCGCTGCTGTCTTTTCTGTTGCAACGGGGAAAGTGCCGCCATTGCGCTCACTCCATCCCCGCACGCTACCCACTGATCGAACTGCTCAGCGCGTCACTCACCACACTAGTCATACCACTTTGGACTGAGCGCTCAGGGACTGGCTGCACTGTTGCTCACCTGGGCATTGATTTGCCTGACCTTCATTGACCTGAACCAACTGTTACTCCCCGATGCCATCACCCTGCCTTTCCTCTGGCTTGGGTTAATTTTGAGCACACAATCACTCTTTACCAACAGCATCGATAGTATTATGGGCGCAGTTGCGGGTTATGGGCTGCTGTGGAGTGTATTTCATCTGCACCGACTGATAACCGGCAAAGTAGGCATGGGACATGGCGATTTTAAATTACTCGCCCTGCTCGGGGCCTGGCTAGGCTGGCAAATGTTACCTCAGATCATATTGCTCTCGTCACTGTGCGGGACGCTGGTAGGATTATCACTGATCGCCTTCAAACAGCACGACAAGGATCGTCCAATCCCTTTTGGCCCCTACCTTGCTTCAGCCGGGTTCATTGCGCTACTCTGGGGGGATGACATGACGCGCGCCTACACAAACATGCTGCACGGAGCGAATTGATTATGCTGATCGTCGGTCTAACCGGAGGAATTGGCAGCGGTAAAAGCGCCGCCGGCGCCCGTTTCCAGGCACTGGGCATTCCAGTGATTGACGCTGACCAGGTAGCCAGAGATCTGTGCGAACCTGGCCAGGCTGGTTATCAGCAAATCATTGTTCGCGCCGGCCATGACATTCTGGATCCCGAGCGGCACATCGATCGCAAGCGGTTACGCGAACTGGCATTTGCCAACCCCGAGTTGCGCAAGACGCTCGAAGATATCCTGCATCCGCTAATCCAGCGCGAAATGCAGGAAAGAACCAGCACCATGCAGGCGCCCTACTGCGTTTTCATGATTCCACTACTGGTCGAATCCGGACAACATCAAACCGTTGACCGCGTTCTGGTCATTGATTCCGCCGAAGAACAACAGATTTGCCGCGCATCACTGCGCGACAGCTGTTCGCGCCAAGAAATACAAGCCATCATTGCGACACAAGCCACGCGTAAAACCCGCCTTTCGTTTGCCGACGATGTCATTCATAATATTGGCGATATCGACTCTCTCTATAACGCGGTAGACAGACTGGACAAGAAATACCGGCTACTCGCCCAACATAAAGGCACTTCCGCTCGTGCATCCAGCTTTGGAGATAAACAGAAATCCGACACCAGCGTCCTGCCTACCCAACCAGAAGCAACGCCCGCGTGGCTTACGCAATTCGCGAATACCACTATGACGCCAGAAGATAACAAGCCCAGTGCCAATGTTTTCGAAGTTCCGTTACAAGAACGCCTGCGCACATTTCTGCGCCTGGAGGCCCTGTTTGCTGAACTCGACCACTACCGCCGCGATGATTGCATTTGGAGTTCACGTAACGCCATCCGCGTATTACTCAGCATTCAGCAGGTATTTCATCAGCGGCCGGACACCAAAACTGAAATGATCAAAGACTGCGACCGCTTTTACGCGCTATTCGGTCGCTACACGCAACACAAAAATATTGATGCATCAAAACTCAGCGCGATACGTGATGAGTTGCGCCAAACAGCTTCTGCATTGCGCGCGCAGGCCGGCAAGCCAGGTGAAATTTTTCGCAAAAATGATCTTATCAATCAGCTCAAACAAAAAGAGAACGTTCCCGGTGGAGCCACCTCGCTGGACGTGCCCTGCTTTGCACACTGGCTGAATTCACCGCGTCAGACCCGTCTCAATGATATTGATCAGTGGCTTGCCGAGTTTTTAC
Source organism: Gammaproteobacteria bacterium (assembly GCA_029884425.1). Lineage (NCBI taxonomy): Bacteria > Pseudomonadati > Pseudomonadota > Gammaproteobacteria > Gammaproteobacteria bacterium. The sequence goes on along the minus strand of JAOUHV010000005.1, from coordinate 71,698 downwards.
CACTTCAAACCGGCACACAGTTGCTACTGCGAATTCTGAGAGAAAGCTCTATTCCACAAGAGTTGACCGCCAAAAACGGCTTTTATCAGGCCACTCTTGACCCAGGATCAACATACAACATGATTCGCGTAGAGATAAAAGAACAAGAAGAATTGTGCGCAGAAATCAGTGGGGGCCAGCACCGTTTTACTATTCACTTCCTAAAACCTAACGGCACCAGTCGCCCCACTGCACTAAAAAAAGACGTTCAATTTCTGCTAAGTAGCTGTTCGCTATGACCACCATTGTTCAGTGCCCTCATTGCGGACAGGATGTTGCCTGGAATAATCAATCCAAGTGGCGACCATTCTGCAGCCAACGCTGCAAGCTTATTGACCTGGGCGCCTGGGCAGACGAAAGTTACAAAATACCGACCAACGAAACCCCGAATCTGGATCAGCACGCTCCTCCACAGAGCAACGACACCTGAACTAACGCTTGGCCTTCACCTTAACAGGAACAGCTTCTGATTCGGTCGCACTAACTTGGCGTGGCTTCACCAACAGATGCGCCGTAATCACTGCGCCAACCACTCCACCCACCAAGAAAGACACCAACACAATCTCCGCCATATAACCCACCATATCCATTTCAAGCCTCCTTAACGTAAAAGTCGAAAGGGGAGCCCCTTCACTAAGCAATTCGGCTAAAAAACAAACTGCTTAAGCCTCAAAATGGACGGTGCATCGACTATGCCAGCACCACAAAAGCCGGCAAAATCGCGACAAAACCGTATCGAACAAAAAATCACCATTTGCGATCAAGAACCTAGCAACCCATAATCGCAATCAATCGCTTTATAGAGTTTTTTTATAAGATATAAATTTACAAATTTGCCAAAAAAATGACGGCCTCAACCATGCCTTTTCGGGAAAAGGCTTAGCGTCTCTCCTGTGCAGCTTCCTTGCGCTTGGCGCGATTGACCAGCGCAATCCCCAGCACAACCGGCACGACTACCACCAAAAACAGAGCCAACAGCAACCCGCCGCCACCGGCGCCCGACTCACTGGAGCTCACGTAAATCAGCAAAAAAATCACCGCCAGCGAACTGATGCCATACCCCAAAAACCGCAACATATCCCGCATAAACACTCCTATCAATTTGAAAACAAAGAGTTTTTAGATATCCACACCCATGCCGGCCATTATACGGCAAAAACCTCAGGCTTTCAGCCACGCCCTCGCCGGCCTGGACGAACGCATTTCCGTAAAAATCATCGACTAATTGGTCACAATTTGGCATTCACAGGTAAAGCTTCAAGCCAGTTTCATCGATAACCTTGGGACCAACCTCAGAAAACAATACTCATGGAACTGAACTCACTCGTCATCATCGGTATATTCTTCATCCTGCTGTTCCTGGGCGTGTGGATCACTGCCGAATACAACACCATGTCAATAAAACGGAAAATCGAAGACGCCGAAATGCGCGTCCAGCAGCAGGAACACGAAGTCCTCAACCAGAAACGCCTGCTCAAGCTGGAAATGGACAAAGTCATGGAACTACAAAGCGAGCGCCGCGAATTGGCCAAATTGAAGGTCGATCACAAGCGACTTCAGGACAAGCACCAGCTATTGTCAGAAGAACACGGAATCTTCCTCCAGATCATCCAGGAAATTAAAAAGAAGTGTCAGCGAACCGAATTCAATGGTTCTCACCTATCACGCATCGTCATCACTGAAATCGACAAGATGATGGATGTGGAAAAAGAACTCTCCAACAAAAAAGTTCAGATAGTAGACAAAGATACCGAGAAAATGTTCAACCGCATCAAGGACAAAATGGCCGGGCGCTGATTCGGTTAGCGCTTTTCACACAGCAAATGGATATAACGCGCTAGATATAGAAACGGCTGTCGACGGCTGTATTGGCGCTCCATGGCAAACACGTCTTCAAACGAACGCTCCTTGCGGATCGCAGGCTGCATGTAATCAAAAAACACCCGCATACCAGTACGAACCTTGATCTCCAGGCCCGCCTGGGACACCCATTGCTCCACTTCCTGCGGAATCAACGGATTGATCGGCGTCAGCGTGCCGCCAAACCCCTCCAGCGGCCGCTTCAGGCGATTAAAATTGCCGTGCAGCAAGTGCCGATATTCCAGCGCATCCCGATTGTAGAACAGCAGGGACAAATGACCGCCGGGCTTGAGCAACGACAGTGCCGCCGTCAAACCCGCCCTGGGATCCGGCAACCACTCCAGCACCGCATGCAGACAAATCAAGTCGTATGGCCCCGGCAACTGCGAAGCCAACTGCTCCACGGGCAAACAATGAAATCTCACCCGATCCGCTGAATAATCCTGCAACCGCTGACGCGCCACCTCCAGCATCGGTTCGGAGATATCGCACAGATCCAGCGTATGCCCCCGCGCCAGCAAAAACTCGGCAGCATTGCCCTGACCACAGCCGCCATCCAGCACCGACCAGCCTCCCTGCTCGTAGCCCGGCAGCGACGCCAGATCCTCGAGCAATAGCTGCAGCCGAATCCAACCCTTGGGGCTGTCGTAGATATTGCTGGCAAACCGTTGCGCCAAATGATCGAAAAGAGGGCCGGACATCTGCTAGAAGCTACCGCAGCCTCCGCCCGGACAACCGCCGCCAATCTGACACGGCGGCACAGACTCCCCACCACCCGATTTCACAATATTGCCGCCAGTGGGTAAACGCTTTACTGGCGCGGTCAGTGGCGTCTCGCCAGGAGAAATTCCCGCCAGCTCACACAACTGTCCCCATGTTTCCACCGTTTCGCTCATCCGGTGCTTTACTTCCACCACCTGACCGGAGGCTTCGCATTTGTAATCATAGGTTGGCATACTTCACTCCTAATCGTGCAATTCCAGAGTCGCGTCAAGATTTAGATCGTCACAGAAATCAACAAATTGGCTGCGCAATTGCGACGCCTTGATGGCGCTGGGCACGGCCACCACCATACTCAGCGAAAACATCAGCGTCCCGGTATGCGCTGCCGCATAATTGGTGGTTTCCAGACTTTCGATATTCAGCCCCTTGGCTGCAAAAAAGTCGGTCACATCATGCACAATACCCGGATGATCCATCGCCACCACGGTCACCACATAGGGCACCACCCCGGATGCCAACGGCCTGGGCAACGTGCGCTTCATGTGAATGTTCAAGCCCAGTTCGCTCTCCAGCGCGGGGCGTTCCTGCTCCAGACTGGCAATTGCCGCATCTGACGCCGCGACCAGCATCATCACCGCAAATTCCCCACCGAGCACCGTCATGCGGCTTTCGGAAATATTGGCCTGATGACGAGTCAACGCCTTGGTCAACGATTTCACTATTCCCGGACGATCCCGCCCTAAGGCCGTCACTACCAAACAACTTTCCATATTTCACCTCGCACCTAAGCCCAATCCCCTAATTTTAAGCGGTTTGAGCAGCAGCAACAAACCTTTATGCTCAACTAATATTTCGCCTATAGTTACAACAGTCTTCAGCACAACTATTGGAGGGTCCGCATGAAGTCACTATTCAGCCTGTGTGTAGCCGTCGTCACATCGATGTATCTTCTCAGCGATGTCATGGCTAGCGAACAAGCCAAACAAACCTCGCCAGCCGTCCAGGCCATGGCCAAAATTCTGATGAACGTCAATCACTTCCCTTCTACCCAAGAAAAACAAACGCTGCAAAAGATTGTCGATGGCACCAGCAATACACCGGCCGAGCGCTCCGTCGCCCAGGCCATTATCAATCTGCAGCATAGTGCCACCAATCAGGACAAAACCAGACTGCAGCAAATCATCAGCGACAAAAACGCCGGCACCGATGTTCGCACCCTGGCGAGAATTGTTCACGACCTCAACCACGCCCCCAGCCGCCAGGACAAAATCGAACTCAGCTCACTGCAATAATCGCCTTACCCCCTTCAGCAGCGCCTCAGGGCGCTGTTTTTTTTGTCTTCCATAGTTAATGAGAATCATTTGCGTTTATATTCCGCCAAAGGCATAATCCCGGCCATTATTGAGACATAGCCTGGAAATTCACCAATGAAGTCAAAACTGCTACTTTGCGCCTGCCTTTTGCTCTCCTGCGTAACAACCAGCGCCAGCGCCGCAACCCGCGAATACTGGATCAGCGCCGAAAAAGTCGACTGGGACTACGCCCCCAGTGGCGAAAACCAAATGCATCCCGAGATGGGCATGGGTATTTGGGGTTATCAAACCACCTACAAAAAATATCGTTACCTGCAATATTCCGATGCCAGCTTCAGCCAGCCGGTAGAGCAACCTGCCTGGATGGGCATGCTCGGCCCACAAATTCGCGCCGAAGAGGGTGACACCATCAAAGTCCACTTTTACAACAAAGCCGATAAACCCCTGAGCATTCATCCTCACGGCGTTCATTACGACAAAAATAACGAAGGTGCTGGCATGCATGGTGAGCCCGGCTCCGCAGTGAAACCAGGGGAAAAATACACCTACACCTGGACTGCTGACAGCGGTTCAGCCCCCGGCCCGAGCGACCCGTCCTCCATCGTCTGGGCCTACCATTCGCATGTGGATTCGGTCACCGAAATTTATGATGGTCTGATCGGCTCCATCGTTATCACCAAAAAAGGCATGACTCGCAGCGAATCCGATCCCCGCCCCAAAGATGTTGATCGCGAGTTCACCACCATGTTCATGATCTTCGACGAAAATGGCCGCGAAGCCGTGCCCATTGCCACCACCAAAAATGGCATGCACGAGCGCCACCACAGCGAGCGCGACATGCACCGCATGGCAGGCGGCGGCGAGTTTGTCGAATTAAGCGACGAACAAAAGGAAGAGTCCAATCTTAAGCACGCCATCAACGGTTATATTTTTGCCAATCTACCTGGCCTGGAGGCGAAGAAGAACGAGAAGGTCCGCTGGTATTTGTTGGGCATGGGAACCGAAGTCGATCTACACACCGCCCACTGGCATGGTGAGACCGTACTGGAAAATGGCCGCCGTACCGATGTCGTCGAACTACTACCCACCAGCATGAAAACCGTCGACATGATTGCCGACAATGCCGCCGAAGAATGGATGTTTCACTGCCATGTCACTGACCACATTACCGCCGGCATGACGGCTCTGTGGAAAGTCAGCCCCTAGAAAAATAAAAGGCGCAGTATCTCACTGCGCCTTCTCTGCAACAGACAAATCGAATCTTATTCAGTGCTGCGTTTGTGGGCACGGCGACGAAACCGACTGACTGACATGTACACAACGCCCACCACAACAGGAATCGCCACGCCGGTTGCCACCTCGACATCCAAATAAAATCCGCTGGCTTTGATCGCTTTCAATCCATAGGTTACCAATCCCAGCAAATAGTAGCTGAGGACCACAATGGACAAACCTTCAACAGCTTCTTGCAAACGCAATTGCATCCGCGCCCGCTCATCCATCGAACGCAACAAATCGCGACTTTGCTTTTCCATCGAAATTTCTATCTGCGCGCGCAACAATGACGAGGCTCGCTCAACCCGGGTTGATAAGGTCTCCAGCTTTTGGTTCACCAGCTTGCACGTCCCCATGGCGGAAGACAATCGCTGTTCCATGAATTCCTCGAACATCTGCAAACCCTGTATGCGTTTCTCGCGCAACTGGGAAATTCGCAGCCGAACAATTTCGTAGTACATGGATGAGGCATTAAACCGTTGATGCGTCTTGGCAAAAATACTTTCTATTTCTGCCGCCAGCCCCATTAATTGATTCAATTGTCGCTGCTCATCCTCAATGCAGCCCACCCGGATATTATCCCCCGTCAACTGCGCAAGACGCTGGTCGAATGTAGGCAACAACGGAATATAACTGCGCATCAACGGCACAGGCAACATCGCCAGCATACGGTACGTTTCGATTTCCAGCAGACGCTGCACCAATCGTCCTGCCTGGCGTTTTTTCAAATCCACATCATGGATCAATATCCGCCCGAATCCATCCCGGTGAATCTGGTTATCCGTCCACACCACCGCACTACCCGCTGCCACCTCCGCCCCGATGACAGTATTCGAGGCAAATACCGCTGCCAACTCCTCCAGCGTACGGCGAGGACGCTTCCGGTCTTCCATCGCAATGTTTACCGCCACAATAATTTCACCTGGCAATTTGGCGAGCCAATCCTTGGGCACCAATTTTATCGGCGGCTCGGCAAACGGCACATCAAACGGCGCCGCATGAAAAAAGGTATAGGTGGAATACTCGGTATGTCTTTCCCAATTAAATTTGAACATGCCTAACTGCGCATTAAAATGCGAGTTTTGCGCTGTTGGTGGCGACACGCCAAAACGCTCGCACAACTCAGCAATTAATTTTCGCTCGTCATCCGCGCGACCACTGTGACACAACAATGCCAAATGCGAAATTTGCACTGGGGCACTCAACAACTCAACTGCACCCACATGCAACTCGTTTTGTAAACCATAACGCTGACTGTGTTCCGCAACACCTAGCAAAGTACGGCCTGGAACAAGACCCTCACCGGAAACAACTTCGGAACTCATAGGTTTTCTCATCTATTGATTTTGTATACGCCTTTAAACAAGGCCAATATGATCATAGTTTCACTACAAGAATGTGACAACTGCAACACCCATTCTTTTGCAAAAAAGTGCTGCTAATTAAAACGACGCTCGCAACATCAACAGCAATACATCTTTGGACAAATGGCTAAACTTTGCTTCGAATATCTCGCGATAGCCTTGATACGGCGCCACCAATTGGTGTCGGGGATCACCACTCATGGAATAAGCCATTCCCTCGGACAACCACCGGGGTGCCGCCCAGGTCGCCGCCACCCCAAACTGCTGCGCCTGCCATTGATGAATAAGCTCATGCTCCACAAAATGCAGCAGCCAGCCTCGCGGTGCAATCACCGCACCCATGCTACCGATGGATTGCCCGGCCTCATTTTTAAAACCAAAACTGGAAAAACACGACTGGCTTGTACAAAAAACCAGCAAAGGCTTGTTCTGAAATGCGGATAATTTATTTTCCACTCGCCCCAATGCCCGCAAATACAACTGCCGAGCTTTATCCGCCTGAGCAAGATCTTCCACGCAAAGCCAGGTCTCGACACATTTCACGCCAGCCAGCTGGGGCAATAGAATTTTTATTGGATTGGATATCGTCAACACGACGATGGGGAACAATACGAGTAACCACAGCCACGGTATGATCTGTTTCATGCGCCTCATCTCCCTACTCAGCCACACAACAGTTCACGCCGGAACAGCGGCAAGATATTTTTGTTGCCTGATTGTGCTTGGTAGGGGCTTAACGCAAACTTAATTGCTCATCAAGTCAACGCAGACACCGAAAAAACGGCATCTGCGCCATTGTCAGCGACGCGCTGACAACAAATCAATTGGTCAACTGATACACATCAGCGCGCCGTTCCCACAGCGAAAAATGACCTTTGTCGGTCTGGAGTGATGACACTTTCCATTCTGAGGTTGGCGATAGCCACTGAAAGTAGCTGGCACCACCCTCCACCGGCACACCAAAGTCATAGCCAGAAACCGTGGATTTAAGCGCGCCCAACACCCGGTCCGCCTGATCCGAAATCCGCGGCGACATCGGCAGATATTCCTCGTTACTCTTCAACAACAGGGTTCTGACCCGCATTCGGGTATCCTGATCCAACGATTCCTGGTCATGCAACACGGTAATTTCTGCAGGCGTATTGAAGGTGTAATCGGTCAGGAATCGCTCAATCTTATCCTTCTCACTCATCATGCTTTCCGGCGGCGTTTTAATGCTCTGTATGATGATAAAGGCGGCAATAGCAATAACCGTAACAAATATAAGCGCTCTCATCTCTCCAACCAACCGACTCCAATGGTGACTCAATCCAGATTGATTGTATCGTTAGACCGCTATTTTTCCTAGCCAAAGCGCCACAGAGCCTGTTTTCGCCCGGCTCAAGACGTTACAATCCCATCCACCAACGGCCTGGATGTCCCATGAAATCGTTTTACGCCTGTATATGCCTGTTTCTATTGATGGGTTGCAGCTCGCACCAAGAGCCTCCCCTGCCGCATGCCATTGGCTCCTTTCAGGAGGCAAAAAAACTCGCTGAAGGAATTTACGCCGATCGCCGCACTACCTTTTATTGCGGCTGTGATTTTGATGCGAAGAAAAATGTGTCCGCTGAAAAGTGCGGCTACAAGGCCGCCAAAGACCCGCGCCGCGGCCAGCATGTCGAATGGGAACACGTCGTCCCCGCCTATGATTTTGGTCACACGCGACAGTGCTGGAAAAATCCACGCGAGTTTTCCCAATGCCAGAAGAACAATGGCAAATGGCTCAATGGTCGAAATTGCTGCAGCAAAGTCGACCCGATGTTCAACGCCATGGTCAGCGATTTATACAATCTCGTTCCTGCAGTGGGCGAACTCAACAGCGAGCGGGGCAATTTCCCATTTGGCATAATTGAAGGCGAAGAACGCCGCTACGGCGCCTGCGATTTTGAAGTCAATAGTCGTGCAAAAATTACCGAGCCTGCGCCCGCGTTGCGGGGAGATATTGCCAGAACCTATTTTTATTTTGAAAAAACGTATGGACTGCCAATCAATAATCAGCAACGCCAATTATTTAATGAATGGAACAGTGCAGATCCTGTCAGCGATTGGGAAAGAGAAAGGGCTAAACGCATCCAGCGCATTCAAGGCAACCCACAACCGTTCATCAGCGAATCCAAACCGCACTGACGAACCTAGTTAAAACTAACCACATCCGCATCACCACCACGGCTGGGCGGAATAACAATCATTACCGGCATCGCAACGGCGTCTTCTTCCAGCTCGGGCTCTACTGCGTCCAGTGCTTTGTTATTTCGCAATGCCGCAGTCATCGGACCCTCCATCGCCAAATTACCCATTTGCTTTATTGCCGCTTCCACTGCAGAAGCTTGCGACATTCCACCCGCCACTGCGCCTTTTAATATTTGCGACAATTTCGCTGGAGCAACATCAACCGCCGCCGCAACAATCAGCTCAGATTGCTTTGGCAAAACCCGCACCGCCAGTTTCACCATATCGCCCGCATGGATACCCATGCCAATAGCGGCACGCACAATACGATCAGCCATCTTCGGCGCAGTATTTAATGCAGCTGCAAGCACCGCCGCTTTTTGCTTGGGGGCAGCAAATAACGCTTGTCGCAACACCTGTTCAATAGTTTCACCCGCCCGCAAACCTTTGGCAATTGCCGTTTTGTACGACACCCCAGCACGAATATCCTCTGCCACACCGGCATGAACTGGCGCACCCAACAACCAGCCAAACAAAATCAGCACAACCAGATATTTTTTCATGATGAATGCTCTCCATGGGTGGGCACATCGCCACGATGGTAGCGCTTCGACTCCAGTGTTTCAGCGATAAAACACAACGCCAACGCAGTCACAAAATAAAGCGCATTGGCAGGAATCTGCAAATTGAAATCGACAAATGAGTGCATCAATAAACCCGAAACAGCCATAAATCCTGCAAATGCCACCCCAAAATAAAACGTGGAACGGCGCAACAACAGCGCCTTCAAAGCCGCCGCCAGCGCCAAAAACACCACCATTGCCAAAACTATAGCGGCCGGCACCCCCAGTTCTATGGCAAACTGCAGGTAATCATTGTGAGCTTGGTCATAAAATCCAGTGAATTTCTCATCTTGATAGCCTGGTAACACCACGTAATAGGCTCCGCCGCCCACCCCAGTGAGCCAATAATCCTCCAGCACCGCCATTCCGTACTGATTAACCTCATCCCTGGACTCAGTCTGCATGGAGGTATTTTGCAAGCGCTCAACCACTCGATCGACCCCAAACCATGCACCAACAATCGCAATGTCAATCACCATCAAACTGGTCACTAGCCATATCACCGGTCGCCAGTGACGATGATGTCGCCGATTGCCATTGCGCTTGCGTCGCCACCACAGCACTACCAACGCCAGCACACTCGTCAGCAACAAACTGATAAAAAATGCGCTATTCCCCATTCGGGAGTGACTCAGCACCAATGCAATCACCATCATCGCCAGCGCTAGGCGTAGACGCGCCTTTTCACCCAGCAATGTAACAAGGGATTGGCGCGCAAACTGGCGCAAATTTGTTGCCGGTGTCGTTGATAATTTTGCCACCAACAAGCCCGTGCCCATTGCCAGACACAAACCTAGGAACCCCGCAAAATGATTGCGATTCACAAAACTGCCTGTGGCTGATGAAACATCATTATTTTGAATAAAGACACCCTGAGACGCGCCGGTCAACGCCATTAAACTGCCATAACACGCCTGCAACAAGCCACTGATCACCACCACCCCAAACAACCATTGAAGACGAGTTCGATTGGTTGTCAGTTGCAACAACAACACAAACATCAGCACATAAGTCAGCGTCTTCATCCAAGCCAGCGACGTCGCATAAGCGTCAAGCGATAACGGCACATTTTCCAGTCGCGCATCTGTTGCCAAATAAAGTTGTGCCGCACCAGTCGACAGAGCATTTATCCAAGCAGTAGGTAATGGCAACGATTGCAGCACTTGCCAGATAATGAGCAACAAAAAACAAGCAACAGCCCAGCGCGCCTGTCGCAGCGCCGCACTGGCCGTGAAGCAAATACCGTAAAAACAAACATAGAGCAAGGCGGCAATCGCCAGCAAGACAGAAATCACCGGCCATGCCCAATCCCGATTACTTCCCAGTGGCCATGGCGCAATAAACAAAACGACCAGCAGCAATGTAAAAATCGCTTTCTCAACACCACATCGTTCATGAGAGAAATAAGGACTACTCATGCGCTTCGTCGCCTGTTGATAAAACGGCATCGAATGATGCATCGTCAGTGCATGACAGCACGGCGCGTTGATTTACCTCCAGTTCCGCACAAAGCTGGAACCTCCGTTGATATTCTTTCAACTGTACGTCGACAATTGAGGGATGCATAGACAAGCCGTTTGCGACAACATCGACTACCAATGCACGGGTAGCGTCGTCCAATTCATCCCAATCACGCAAACCTTCCACCAGAAGTGCGGCATTCACTTTTTTGACCCACGGTGCCAACACCGCCAGCCGCGCCCAGGCGTGATGGTATTCTTCATCAAACTCTTTGGCGTGACCTTTGGCTACCAGAAGATTTAACCATGCATAGGGCCACGAAGGCCGCTGCCTGAGCAGTAATCGATATTGCTCCAGGACACTTCCAGGCCGCACTTCACCCGACCGCAGCAGAAGCATTTGCTCTACATCACGATAATCTGGGCTATCCCCATTCAGCCAACGTGAAAAACTTAGCTTCTCCGCCAAAGTTTGCCACTGAAAGCCATCTACCGATGGCTTGGACTCCAAATAAGCAATCTGGGCGTAAACACTGGATGCATTGGCACTGCTTAAAAATATTCGACTCGCCTGAACGACAACATATGCGATGAAAACCATGACAAATACAATTACGATTTTTTTCATCTTTCCTACAAACACAATCGCCTAGCTCTTTGCTGTAGTGTAGTCGTAACTGCCATAGTAGTACTGATAGTAATCAGCCTCTCGTACGTTAAAATGATTCAGAACAACCCCGGCCATTTTGACATCCGCCTGCTGCAAACGGGCAATACCTTCCTTCACAACCGGCAAGGGCGTCGCATCCGATTTAACGACATACACCACCTCATCCACCAGACGAGAAATAATCAGTGCATCACTGACTGCATGAATCGGTGGTGAGTCAATAATTATTCGATCGTAATGTTTCGCCAATTTTTTCAGCATCATAGCAAACCGATCGCTAGATAGAAGCTCCGATGGATTTGCAGGAACAACCCCAGATGGAACAACCGTCAGATTGGCATTTGGCTGCACTAAAAAACAATCCCTAACATTGGGCTCACCAACAATCAGATTGCTCAAGCCCCTATGCTTATGCGGAATGGAAAATAGTTTACTAACCGATGGCTTCCGCATATCCGCATCAATCAACAGCACCCTTTCAATCTGCGCGAATGCATAGGAAAGCGCGCATGACACCGTCGTCTTCCCCTCGCCAGGCAAAGAGGATGTGACCAAAATAATTTTGGATTTTTCCGCACCTGAACGACACATGGCCGTTCTCACGGCACGCATTGACTCCGCCATAGAACGAAGATTTTCATCCGAAAATATGCTCTCTGGTTTTAGTCTGCTTTCATCATCAACCGCAACCTGGGGAACAATACCCAGCAATCGCTGCGACAATTTATTTTCAACATCTTCAATCCGGCGAACACCGTTATTGATAAACTCAAGAAAGAAAGCAGCCATAACAGCCAACATAATACTTGCCATAAATGACAGTGCGATAATAAGTTTTTTGTTAGGCTTTGATGGAGAAATAGGGACGGCCGCAGCTTCAGCCAAACGAATATTCACCTGATCATAACTTCCAAGTGCTCCCGTTTGCTGAAACCGGGTTAAAAATGACTCATATACTTTGCGATTGGCATCCACCTCTCGCACAAGCTCATTAAGCTGATGCTCCTTGCGATTTATATCCTGGACTTCTTCCTTTACTTTATCCATGTTTTTTTGTAGCGAATTTTCATTATTTTTTGCTATCAGGTAATCCTTTTTAATGCTTTCAACCACACCTGAAAGCTGCTGCTGCATATTTTTCTGAACGGCCAGAAGCTGGTTCTGTGCCGCAACCATTTTCGGATGCTTTGCCCCATACCTTTTCCCCAATTCGGACAACTGCTGCTCTGCATCGGCCCGCTGACCAATCAATTTCTGCATCGCAGGGTGATTTAGTATCGTCGGATTGTTGATCCATTCATCACCATTTCCAATTTGTTGAAGCACGTTTTCCAGCTGCGCCCGCTTTGTCCTGGCTTCAACAAAATCCACGGTGATTTCATTCAATTCTTTGGCTACCAGACTCCTGACACCCTCGACATCCACCAACCCTTGCTGTTCACGATATTGCTGCAGCTTTTTTTCTGACTCAGACAACGAATTTTTAAGCGGCCCCAACCGTTCATTTAACCATGCCAATGACTTGTCTCGGGCTGCCAGACGAATATCAAAATTGTACTCAATGTAGGCATCGACAAATTTATTAGCTACTTTGGCTGCCATCACCGGGTCATGGCTTTCAAAACTAACTTTGGCAAGCTGGGTACCGCGAATATCAGAAACATTCAAACTACTCGAGATGCTACGAACAATCTCATTTTTCCGCTCTTCAACTGTTAATTCCTTCTCTGGCTGATGGAGAAATGGAAGAATAGATGCTAACTTCTCCCGATATCCATTATTGTTTTTCATGGAAAATTCAGGATTCTCCAACAGCCCTAGTTCACCGACAACTCGATCAACCAATTCGCGGGATTTCAGTATCTCGACTTGGGTTTTGAAAAACTCATTGCCGACTCGTTCCAGTCCATAAACCTCCTCCAAACTGGTCGCATTTTTTTGTGGCGATTCGATCAATACAGTCGCTGTCGCCTGATATATCGGGGATAAAGAATAGACCACCAACGTGGTAATCAGTGAAACACTACCGGCGAACGCCAATATCGACCACTTGCGTCGATTAATTACTCGCCAATATTCGCGCAGGTCGATCTCGTCGTCAGGCTGCTCCTGCCGTGCATGATCCTGTTTTTTCACCTACATCCCTCAAAAAAACCGTTCACCAACGGTTATTAAATCCCCGGGGGTCACTTTTTCGTCCAGCAATTCGACGCGCTTTCCTGTTCCGTTGTCCGGCTGCAATGTCACCTTGCCTTCCGAACCTCGCTCAGTTAAACCGCCAGCCAACGCGATCGCTTTTCTCACGGTCAAGTCAGGGCTATAACCATAGCTTCCCGGTTTCCTTACTTCGCCATGAATAAATATTTTTTTATATTCTTTAACCGTAATGATATCGCCAGCCAATACCTTGGCTTCCATATCTACTGAAACTTCGGTGCGTGATACATCGTGTTCACGAATCAAGGTAATACGATCAACCGACGCCAATTCAGTCATGCCGCCGGCAAGAGCAATCGCCTTGCGCAAAGTCAAACCGGGAATGTATGGATACCCTCCGGGCTTGCTGACTTCGCCATTTATGAAAAACTGCCGATATTCGATCACCGACACACTGACTTTGGGATCGATCAGATAGCCACCTTTAAGGCGAGTAATCAAAATTTGTTCCAGTCCATTCAATGTCTGACCAGCGATGGGTAACTCTCCCAACAGGGGATAGGCAATATTTCCACTGTCATCAATGCGCAATTGCAGGCTTAATTCCGGTTCACCAAATACCTGAATAGACACTACATCACCGGTACCCAATGTGTAGGCGCGATCAAACGCACCAGCACTTGCCACCAGCAAGCACAGCCATATCCCAATCCATATCCGTGCTACGTTTGGCTTAATCATCTTTCGGACTGATTCGAATCCCCATGCTGACGATGCTTCGGCGATAATTCATCATCGCCTGGTCACTTCTACGTTGTTCATGATCTATGCCGAAATCTAGATGTATCCAGCGATTCGAGCTATAAATCACTTTGGCTGCAACTGCTCCCAACAGCTCGTTGCGTCCGCTTGGGCGATAGCTGTTCTTGGTGATTTGCGTACTCATATCCATGCCCAACCGCTTGGTCAGTGAGTTTTTGATCGCGAAAAATCCAGCCTCACTGTAAACATGACTGCCCATTCCCACACTTTCCTGATTTTTTGCAGACGTACCGAATTTGATGCTCGCCAGTGGTGTTGGCTTCCAGAACAGCTTCATTTCCCAACTATTGCTGCTATCCGCCATCAATGCCTGATCAACAAATATCTTTTTTTGCTGTCCGACTCTGATGGAACCTCGACTAAGACTACTGAGCTCCCACGACAACCCGAGATAATAGTGCTGCTCACTGCTGTCACGACGAATGAGCGAGGTTTCGTTGATGTAGTCGTACTGCCCATAACGCGTTTCTGCGAGCAAACTGGTTTTGCTGGAAAGATTAAAATGGTAGGTCAGTCGTCCGGAAATGTAATCGTTATTCCGGCCCGCGGTTTGTGCCTCACGTGTGGTATAGCGCAGCGAAGTTCCCGCCAATTGCGATTCAAACATACCTTGTGATCGCCGCGTCCCCAGCCGAAACAGGAAATTCGCCGTATCTGTGACATATAAATCCGGCGCTGGCAGTAAATCAGCTTTACCCTGGCTGTAACCTTGCCCACGCGCTTCGTGCAACTGATCTTGCCCTAACGCGAGATCAATGATGGCCCATCGCCGAAACGCATGATGAAAACCAAGTCCTGCTCGCTGATCCAGATAGTCATCCTCGGGGCTGCTTTGATAAGTGCCTTTCTCTACCGAGTACAACAGC
The DNA here is from genome assembly GCA_029884425.1 of Gammaproteobacteria bacterium. Classification (NCBI taxonomy): domain Bacteria; kingdom Pseudomonadati; phylum Pseudomonadota; class Gammaproteobacteria; species Gammaproteobacteria bacterium. Next base: position 56,315 of record JAOUHV010000005.1, on the reverse strand, counting down.
GCGCCCTCGCTAATATCATTGCTGATTTTGGCGGCAATGCTCGAATTTGCTACACCTACATCAGATGCCTTCTGACCCTGGTTGGCGGAAAAAATATTATCGTCATGCCGGTATTCCAGGCCTACACTTGGCAGGATGGTCACAGCTCCCATCGTATAGACTGACATCACCCGGTCCTCCGCCCAACTGAGCAACGGCAAAGCCAGCAATGCCACTAAAACGCAGCACCGCAACCTATGGATCACAGGTTTGCTAGCTTTTGACATAGACAGTCCAATTAACAATCACAGAGTACGAGTCACCGTCCTGGGTTCAGCGCCGTTAATGTGCAACATTCAGACAGACAAAATTGCCAAATCCTTGTTCAGTCCAACAGTTACATCTGCAGAAAGCGGGCCTTAATACTGCATCGACCGTTTTTTCAACAACTTTTGTAATACAAAGCTTAATATGTGTGACAAAATTAATATTTGATCTACGGAGAAATTTTTTTTCTATAAATACAATGGGTTATCCTACGCTTTCGGCAGAGTATATTTTGTGACGCATTTGCCACTATTGCCCGCTTTTTAGCAAAGCGCTTTTATCTGCGTGATATCAAAAGATTTTATTCGCCCAAAAACAAAGAGAGCCAATAGCTCTCTTTGCGGTTATTTGGATGGTGGCGCTTGCGGGGGAGGAGGTGCAGGCGGCGCGGGCTTGCCTGACGGAGCCTCAGCCGTTGCCGCTTTGGGCTTAGGCGTCGATTGTGCGGTTTTGGCTTCTGGCGACGGCAATTTAAATTCACCGGCTTTGAGCATGGAGCGGGCGCGGCGCGCTACCTTGCGCTTGGCTTCATTCACTGCCAGCGGATTCACATCCTTCAAGTCCCGGATCGCAGCAACCAGCATGGCACGCGGCCGCTCAAGCATAGAAGCCAGAATCGTATCACGGAAAGTATCGTCAACATCGTGCAAAGCCATCGCCAAATCCTCGCGACTGACTTCGCGAATCAAATTCTTCAGCGCCAATGTAGGCAAGCTCACCAGATCATTAAAGCTGATGTACACCTGCTTGATGCGATAGTACAAATCGGGATTGGTCTGACGGACGTTGAGCAACAATGCTGTTTCCTCAGAACTATCGAGATGATCCAGCATGCCGATAAGCACATCCACGCCATCCACCGCAATATTGGCAAAGCTGGGCACATCCACTGCCTTGCGCGCCAAACGATTTGCGATATCGCGGAACGATGCTGCCGGCAAATGCGAAAAACGACTGATTTCCATGGCCAAGGCGGCACGATCATCACCACCAATGCGCTTGAGCAATCCAGCTGCACGCTCCGCTGGCAATTGCGAATAAACCAACGCACGCACAGGCATACGCTCGTCATTTAACAAATACAGAATTTGATCATCATTCAAGCGCTCAAGGAAATCGAACGGCCGAATTTTATGTTCCTCAGTAATATTTTCCTGCAAGCGCCGACGTGCCAGGGTTTGATAGGCCTGTTCAACTTTTTCCATCAACTCAGATGGCGAATTATCCCGCGCCAACTCCTCAGCCATGGCCAACAGGCCCATTAATTTCTCGCCGTCGATCTGTCCCTTGAGCAAACCTACCATTAAGCCGGGACCGACGAGATTCACTACCGCCGCGACACGCGCCACATCCTCCTGACCGCCGGCATTCAACCAATCCACCATTTGCCCGGTAAACAGGTTTCGCTCAGTCACCGTCATACTCACCAGCTCTTCGCGTAGTGCACGCAATTTCTGGTCGGCCACATTATCCTGAGCAAAGCTCAATTTTTCGATAAATGCATCCAGCTTATCTTTGGAATCACTCACCGGTGTGGTTTGAGCCGATGGGGCATTAGTCTGAGCTTTATTGTTGCGCCGCAACATCAACCACAACAACACCAGCGCTAAGATTGCTGCGAGATATGGCCAATATTGTTCCAGCCACGCCAGTGCGCGCTGTTGTGCATCTTTCTCCGCCTCCGTTGGCAGCGGTTTTTCCGGCTCAACTGATTTTTCTTCTTTATCTTCTGCCTTTTCTTCAACAGGCTTGGGATCAAGCACCGTCGCACCCGGAAAATTTGTTCTGACCAGCCGTAACTCATCGCCACGGATAAAATTCACATTGGCTTTTTCAATTACCAGATTGCGAATAAACGTTTCCTGCTCGGGTGTTACATGATTATCCAACACCACTTTGACGGACAATTGTTTGATATCAATGCGCGAGTCCTTCAACTCTTTTTTGGTTTCTTCACGCGTTTCAAATGCAGGGGTCATTTGTGGAACCGGCGCCGACATCATTGGCTGTTTCTGAGCCTGACGTTGTTTCTGTTGCGCATTGGTTTGCTGTGCAAATGTTTGTTCTGAAACTGGCAAGCCTGGCAAGGCAAGATCGCTCACATCTTCGGCTTGCTCTGCATTTTGCGCATTAATGCCGTCTTCTGTTTCCAACTCCATTTGATTCAGCAACTCCTGTCGTGCTGCATCCTGTTGCTGCTGCGCTTTGGCTTGCTGCGCCGATGGTTCTACCGGAACGGTTATTTTTTGCTTACTGGTTTCATAGGCGTTTAATTTTTCCAGCAGAGATTTTGCTTGAACGATAAAGAAATCGTGATCCAAATATGCCTTAATGTCTCGACTTAAACGGGCTTCAAGATCCCGGTCAAATCGCGATTGCTCAACCTGGCTTACGGCAACACGCTGGGTTTCTTCCTCCGGCTGTGCCACAGGCATCCACACCATGCCGATCATTCCCAGCAACAGCCACCGCATTGAACCCAGTCTTATCTTCACCGAATACGCCATTGTGTCGTACCCAACTATTTCAGATTATTTAGCATTTTTTTGACGTTATCCTGGTTTGGATCAATTTCCAGGGACTTTTCCCACGCCTGTACTGCTTTAGATTTTTCACCACGCTTATAGTGGATCGACCCTTTCAATGAATATGCCACCGCATTGTTTGGATCTTTTTCCAGCGAACGATCTATTTCGTTCATGGCGCGATCATATTTTTTTTCAAAAAAATAGGTCTGGGCATAAAGGACATGTTTGTTGGCACCACCAGAACCATTGTCTTGCACCGACTGGGACGCCTTATTTTGTGGTGTTTGCTTTGAATTCTCTGGCTCCTGATTCTTTTGCAGCTCCTCAGGTGGCAAGTCCATCACAAAATATACATTGTCGTCAGTGGCATCCAGCATCATACTGATGGTGTAACCTGGTGTGTGCCGCTCAATCTTGATCATACCTGGCTGCTTGGTCAATGCCGTTCCTTCGGGTGTCACGGGCAAATCTTCTTCTGACGATGATTCCGCTACCTGACTTTCAGCAGCATCCAGTCGCTCTTCGGTTGTACCGCATGCGGACAATATCATCAGAAGTGCCAGCCCAATTATCCATTTTTTTCTGTTCATCATTGCTATCCTCATTGAAATCGGTAGCCAATGGTTAGATCATAATTTGTGCCGCCAATGGTTGCCTTGCTGACATATTTACTATTGGCACGCACTTCAAATTCTTTCTCTTTTATTGTCACCGTTCCCAAATCGATAAAACTCTTTTTATTGATCCGCATTTCGATACCTGAACGCATCACCAGGGTCGGCGTATTCAACAAAAATGCCTGTCCCACTGAAAAATAAGCCAACCAGTTACCGTAGGTTTTATCTTCCATCCCCAGGGATGGATCCAACTCAATCGCTACGCGGCCGTTAACATCAAAACCATATATATCAATTTCGGCGCGTCCCTCGGTGTTAAAAAAAGCTTCAGCTCCATATCCGTAGAATAAGCGCTTGGAAATCGTCGACTCTGCCAATCGACGAAAACCCACCGCGATGATGGGCGTAACCACAGAATCATAGTTCGCCGTTGTTTTGGCTTGACGTACCGCCTCAACACCCCAAACCGAGGTATAAAACTCCCAATTGAGTTCTTGCAATTGCTGCTCACCCTGATATTGCCGACTCCAGCGAACCTGTCCACTCGCCGCACTCACAACACGAATATTGAGCATAGGGCTGTCTTTGTGCATGTAGGCATCCCACAGAATAAAGTGATCTACTCCTATTTTTTCACCCAGCTCTTTTAGACTCTCGTTAGAATCCAATTGGCGAAGCACTGAAAATTGCTTTTCCTTGAGCAACACCCGCGTCGTCTTACATTCAAAACATTCATGTATGGAGAAACGATTCAAACCTGTGAATTTGTTAATCATCTTCTGCTCGATCGTTTCGTAAAAATGACGATCAAACAACTTATTCTGTCGATCACCAATGCGATAAAACGCCACCGAGCGAACCGCGAAATCCATCTTATTCAATTCGGCCATCGACAGTATTTGCTCAGAATTCAGCATTTCACTAAATTTCATTAACTCATCGGCATAGGCCATATTTTCCGACTTGTGTGCACCGTAGCGGATCTGCTTGATTTCGGTCTCAGCAGCCAGCACCTCACCAAAAACGGTCATTTGCAGAACGAAACCAATCATCAGCATCAGCACCATATTCGGTCGTTGGTGATATGTTGTTTGCGTACTCACTTCTTATCCCCTTTGGTGACTGGGTTGTCGTCACGCTCCACATGTATAACTATTCTTCGGTTAATTGCCCGATTTTCTGCAATTGGTTCACCGTTGTCGTCCAAATTTGGCACTTTAGGTCTGGTGTCGGCATATCCTGTAGCCTTCATCTTGCTTTGTGGAACGCCCTCCTGCGTCAAATAACGAACCACATTAGTCGCACGATGTACCGACAATTCCCAATTGGATGGATACCGCTGTGTACTTATCGCCACGTCATCGGTATGACCTTCCACTTCTATCCGATAGCGTGGATACTCAAAATTCTTGATGGCCTCAGCAACAGCATTCAAGGCATTTTTGGCTTCTTCTTGTATATCAGCACTACCTACTTCATACAGCGCTGAAGATGACAACTCGATAGTCAAACCCTTAGGTTCTCGTACCACCGTCATGTCTTTTTGCAGATGATAGTTGGTCGTCACCTGATCCATTTTTTCTTTTAAAACCTCAAAAGGTGATACATATTTGCCATTCCCGGAAAGACCATGCTCTTTCACCGCCTCGGTAACCGCATCGAACTTTGCCTGATCGATGGTAGACACAGACAGCATCAGCACAAAGAAGGTCATAATCAGCGTGACCGTATCGCTATAGGTAAGCAACCAGTCTTCACCCTCATCCTTGTTTTCCATGCGTTCACGGCGCCTACGCCCCAGTTTTTTAATCGACATAGGATGCTATTTCTTTTTCCCTTTTTTACCGGCATCAGGAGTGAGCATGTCAAAATGCAACTCGGGATCGAGAAAGCTATTCAATTTATCTTGCATCTTAAGTGGCTCGGTCTTGGTACTTAGCATCACAAAACCCTCGATCATTAATGTATTTCTAAATCTTGCAGTATTGTTTTTCTGGTCGGTTTTTAATGCCGCCGGTTTAAACACCAGATTAGCTGCCAATACACCGTATAACGTCGTAATCAATGCCAGTGCCAACCCCTGTCCCAAGCCGCTGACATCCCCTTTCAAGTTGTCCAGCATAATGATCAAACCAACCAGCGTACCAATCATGCCAAATGCCGGCGCATAGGCCGCCATGGTTTTCAGCACGCCTACCTGAACTTGTGCACGTTCAAAGATGGTTTCTTTGAATTCTTCCAGTAATTCACGCAGCTCATCGCCCTTGTAGCCCGTCGTCAGCAATAGCAAACCATATTTGGTGAAGCCATCCATCTTGTTGCTTGCATTTTCCAGTTTGTCATCCAACACCGCTGTGCCGTTTTGTCTGACTTCCTGACTCCACTCCAGCAGCAACCTAACATCACCAAGCAATGTTGTTGGCGAAACCTGCATGGGCACCATCATCGCGAATAGCGCCTTAAATGTTTTGAACACATAACGCGAGTGATAGGAAATAATGATCGAGGCAAACGTACCACCGATAACCATCGCCAGGCTGGCCACGCTCCAGAAAATCATTGCGTTGTCTGTCGATGAAACAATGGCAAAGGCAAACAGGCCGAACCCTGCCAACATTCCAAATAAGGTGTCCCACGATATAAACACGAGCTATCTCTCCCTCTGCCTAGCTATGCAGACTCTTTTTGACACTGTCGACCGATCTGATCCAAGGCTTAAATTGGGTATAACCTTTGGAAATTTGTATTGCCGCTTTTTTGGCTTCTTCGTAGCTACTGAAATAACCCCACTGCACCACATGACGGCTATTGGTGCCACTATGCTGGACGTAGTGAAAATATTTATTTTCAGCCAACTTATTGTTTTGAATGAATGCCCTTATTGCTTCCGCTTCATTGCCTGTCACCACCTGAATGGTGAAACCTTGTTTGGGCAATGCAGCAAACCACTTAGCGCCGTTCACCTGCTCTACCCAGTTTTTTTTTGTGCCTTTACCGGCATCGGCCGGCAACTTGGTCAAATCTGAATTTTTTGCCTTCTTGCTATCGTTACCGCGCGTCAGACCTTCTGCTGCGGCTTTCTTAAACCAGTAGTCCGCCTTTTCTGGCTGTACTGCCGTTCCCAGCCCATGCTTATAGCTAAGTGCAAGGTTGTACTGCGCCTTGGCATGACCTTCATTGGCAGCCTGCTTAAACCAGCGGTGGGCTTCGAAATCGTCGTTGGCAACGCCCTCGCCCAAGGTGTAGCGCACACCTAACGCGTACTGGGCCTCACGATGACCTTGTTCAGCCGCAATTCGGTAGTAATACAGTCCTTTCTCGGTGTTTTTCGCCACTCCATCGCCAGTCATGTACATTCGCCCCAACTGGTATTGGGCTTCAGCCTTGCCGGGCGCGGCGGATTTTTCCAGTAACGAAATAGCGTAATTTTTTTCTGTAACATCGGTGCTTGGCATCGTCAGAATCATGTTCGCCAGTGCATATTGCGCCGACTGTGAACCTTGAGCGGCAGCCTTATCCAGCCACAGCCGCATTTTTTGCCGCCTATCCTGAGTGGTGGGAGGTTGGGCATAAAGTTCTGCCAGTTTTTCTTGCGCTGGCAACATTCCTGATTCTGCCAATGGCGTCAGTATTTCCACTGCCCGCGCCGTCTTGCCATTATCCAACTCTGCCGTTGCGGTTGCGTACAGCTCTTTGCCCAGCCCGTCCATTTGCTGCAGAACATCAATGCCCCCCAAGGGCAAAGCACGCACCAACCATTTGTAGGCTTTTAATCTGTCCTGGGCGACATATCGTCCTGTCCGATACGCTTTGGCCATTTCCAACTGAGAACGCCACACACCAGCGTTTGCGGAAAAATAGAACCATTTAACCGATTCCTTTTGATCGTCCTCTACCTGCGAGCGCGATAACAAGGTAGCCAGCGACAATTGCGCATCGGTAATCCCGGAAGCCGCCATCGGCGCCAGCAACTGGCGTGCGGTGGCATCGTCGCCACTCATCATTGCGGTCACCGCTTGATTGAAGGTGCCACGCTCCTGGGGCACCATCGCCCGACTTTCCGGTATGGGCAACTGCTCGATGCTGTCCCATGCCAGGGCAGAGATCGGCAACATCAGCAGCAGGAGAATACGAACCATGGGCAACTCATTAAATACCGGTAATTTTCCAGTATCTCGACCTGTTGGTAGCAATACTTAAGCCGCTGCCCCGCAAACAAAAAAACTGCACGCACACACCTATCTCATCCATCAATCTGGGCAAGCGCTGGGAAATTAACAATTGTTTACTGCAGAAAATTTTATCTTTGGCTGGATTTACCGATACATGAGTCCCAAGCAGTATCTGAATAATCGAGGAAATTTATGTCCAAGCGTGCTTTTGAAATCATCATCCCTGTTCTTGGCGTTGTTTTTGGCGGCATTGTCAGTGTGATTAAGACTCCCATACTTGGTATAGGGTTGTTGATTGCGGTGCTCGCTGGCTGGGAGGGTGTCAAACGCTTTACACAAAAGTTAGGAGCCAGCAAACACCCATAGATGTCGATATCTCTAGTTACGTTGTAAAAACTCGAACCTAGCAGCAACGACAACTACACTGTAATGGACTCTGCTTTCACCACCACGTTACCGGGAGAGGAAACACATGATGAAGTATTGGATCACGCCGGTTTTGTTACTGCTAAGTTCGGGAGCTATTGCTGAAAACAATGTCGCACCAGAAACAGTAGTGCTATGTGCCGGCTGTCATGGCGAACAAGGCATCAGCATCTCTGATGAAATACCAAATCTGGCAGGGCAAAAAAAACAATATTTAATTAAGGCCATCAAAGACTATCGCTCTAACCACCGCAACAATCCCACCATGAATGCCATGGCTGCCAGCCTTACCGATGCAGACATTGAGCAAGTGGCCAGTTATTTCAGCCAACTAAAACGTCCATAGATCTATCCGTCCGGAGAATCACTCATGGCCCATGATATCTCAGAGAAAAATGACGCACCTGACGATCATGACCGGCGTCATTTTTTGGAAACTGCCACCACGGTGGTAGCCGGCTGCGGTTTGGCTGCAGCGAGCTGGCCATTTATCGCCAGCATGAATCCAAGTACCGATGTGCTTTCCAAAGCCACCACCGAAGTGGATTTACGCGGTATTCGCCCCGGGGAAGTTCGTACTGTTGAATGGCAAGGTAAGCCCGTGTTTGTTCTGCATCGAACCGACAAGCAAATTGACGAAGTTCGTCAATCACAGGGAGGTAAAGACCCGCAAGATGATGCTACGCGTGTCGCCGTTCCGCAGTGGCTGGTCGTCGTCGGCATTTGCACCCATCTTGGCTGCGTTCCAGGTCGACGTGAGGAAGGCTGGATGTGTCCCTGTCATGGCAGTGTATACGATAACAGCGGCCGTATTTTATCAGGACCAGCACCCGCCAATCTGACAAAACCGCCTTATTTTTTCGTCAATGAAAGTCGAATTCTCATCGGCAAAGATAAGGCATAGGGAGGTGCCCAGATGAACAAACTGATTCAGTGGATAGATCAGCGCTTTCCGCTCACATTTTTTATCAAACATGAATTAACCGAGTATCCCGTTCCTCGCAATCTCAGCTATTGGTGGAATTTCGGCTCTCTGGCTGCTTTTGTACTGGTCATACAATTGATCACCGGCATTTTTCTCGCGATGCACTACAAAGCCGACGCAGCAACAGCCTTCCAGTCAGTTGAACACATCATGCGTGATGTGAATTATGGCTGGCTGATTCGCTACATGCATTCCACCGGCGCATCATTCTTTTTCATCGTCATCTACATCCACATGGCGCGTACTTTGTACTACGGCTCGTATCGCGCCCCCAGAGAGCTGATGTGGTGGACAGGTCAAGGATTGCTGCTACTGTTGATGGCCACGGCGTTCATGGGTTACCTGTTACCGTGGGGACAAATGTCTTATTGGGGCGCGCAAGTCATCACCAATTTATTTGGAGCAACCCCCATCATCGGCGACCAGATAGTTATCTGGCTACGCGGTGATTTCTCGGTGGGTGATGCGACCTTAACCAGATTTTTTGCACTGCATTACCTGTTTCCATTTATCATCGTCGCTGCCGTTGTCATCCACATGGTGGCACTGCACATGGTGCGGAGCAGCAATCCATCAGGAATCAATTTAGCTGCCAAGGATAATATTCCATTTCATCCCTACTACACCATCAAAGACTTGTATGGCTTAGCGCTGTTTTTGTTGGTGTATTGTTACTTTGTTTTCTTCAGCCCAAACACATTCATCGAAGCAGACAATTACATTCCTGCGAATCCGATGCAAACCCCCGCGCACATCGTACCCGAATGGTATTTCCTGCCGTTCTACGCCATTTTGCGCGCCATTCCTGACTTGCTAGGTGGAGTTGTCGCTATGGGATTATCCGTCGTCATCTTCGCCGCCATGCCATATCTTGATCGTTCAAAAATACCAGGCGGTGCTCGCTATCGTCCTGCCTATCGCGCTTTGTTTTATATTTTCTGCATTGACATACTGGTACTCAGCTACGTCGGCATTATGCCTCCAGAAGGAAACTTGATTGCCATTGGCCAAGTCGCAACCTTTGTTTATTTTGCGCTGTTTTGTTTGCTGCCATTCTTATCCAAAACCGAGGAACGGTGGCTAATGCGCAGAGGTCTGCCACAACCGGTACTGGATTTGATCGCCGAAGAAGAAAAACAACGCGCCCAGAGGAGCAAAAAGCAATGAACCGCCGCTCTATCATTTTGCTCGTTTCTTTGCTCGTCTGTAGTGGAAATGCCATCGCCAATGAAAGCGTAGCGTTAAAAAAAATTGAGCTAGACCAGTCCCCTGATACAGTTCGTCAGGGGGCTCATATCGCCATGCAGGTATGTACACTGTGCCATGACCTGAAATACATCAAGTACAGCAATTTACTGCAAATCGGTTATAGCCAGGAGCAAGTGGATGCCTTGCGGGGTGACAGAAAAATGAGCGATACGATCAAAGCCAGTATGGCTCCCGCTGCCCAAGAACATCATTTCGGCATGATCCCACCGGATTTATCGCTGATGGCCAAAGCTCGCAAGGGCGGGGCTGACTACATTTATTCCTTGCTCACCAGCTATCATGCCAAAGAGCCAGGACATATCGACAATCACGCTTTCCCTGGATTGCGCATGCCCGATGTGCTCAATTACACAGTCTATACCGAACCAGAAGAACGCAAGCAAATTGAACATAAAGCCCAGCAAGTCGCACGATTCTTGGAATGGGCTGCTGACCCGCATGCTGATCAGCGTCGCCAAATGGGCTATTACGTGATGGCGTACTTGTTATTGCTATCATTCATGCTGTACCTGCTAAAACGCAAAGTCTGGCGCAACATTCATTAATCATCAAATGAGTTTGGCACCCGTCACTTATCGACGGGTGCCAGAATTTTCTCGGCCAATCCCCATTTGGCTGCCATGGTTTCCACCGCGTTAGTAATTTCTTCCGAGCGTGAAGGATGATTAACGGGCGAAGCCGCCAGGTCTCGCAAAATAGTTTCCTGGAGTTCTGCATTGAGCAGTTTGTGTATCAACTCGCCCGCCTCTGAACCAACAATTTCTGCACCAAGAAATTCTCCACTATCCATATCCGCCAACATGCGCACAAACCCTTCGGCATCATCTTGTCCCAAAGCCCGAGGTGAGCTGTCAAACGAGGAGAATCCCACTGCAGGCTCGTAGCCTGCGTCTTCAGCCTGATCTTCATTCATACCGACCTTGGCCAACTCCAGCGCCGAATAAATCAATTGCGGCACCCATTGCGGAGATTGCTGCCTATGATTGCCGTACAGGATATTACTTGTAACCACCGTGGCATCGGCCAGCGCTTGATTGGCCGTCATAATGGGCGAGGTACAGTCGCCAATGGCATAAATATTTTCCTGCGCAGTTTGCAAAAAATCATTGCGCACAACAAACCCCGCCCCATCCACTTGCACTGCTGTTTTTTCCAATCCTAGCTGAGATGTTGCCGGTGTACGCCCAGTCGCAACCAGCACCCAATCCACCGCTTGTTCACTGGCGTCAGCAAACTGCAAGGTCACGTCATTGGGATTTATTTTCAGATTTACTGGCAATTGCAAATTGGTTTCAGTCACAGCGGATTTTTGCAATGCCTCGTGCAATAACCGTTTGGCCTGTTGACTAAATTCCGTATTGGACAATGGCGAACGACGCGCGTACCAAAACACGTTCTTACCCAATTGCTGAAGAATAAATGCGAACTCGGTGGCGACGACACCGCTGCCGATTATCGCTACCCGCTCACCACCGGGTGGTGGCTGGTCAAATAATTCATCAGTTCCGATAACCTTGTTTTGCTGCAGCGAATATGGCTCGGGATAATTCGCCGTCGATCCCGTTGCCAGAATAATAAAATCGGCACTCAACAGCTGCGGATCAGTATCATGCTCGACCTGTACCGTGTGTGCATCCAGCAAGCGGCCATGACCAACGTAGCGCTTCACTCCCAGGCGCTGTAAATAATTTTCATAGCTGTCGCGCACCTGTTTTACAACTCGCTGCTGATGCTGCCACGCCTGCAGAAAATTCACTTGCATTGTCCCGTGCAATCCACGCTCAGCAAATCTTTTGCTGGCCTGAATCAATTTGGCGGTGTGGTGCCATGCTTTTTTAGGTACGCAACCGCGATTCAGGCAGCATCCTCCCCATTGCTGACGTTCAACAATAGCAACATTTTTTCCTTGCAGCGCGAGCAGTACCGCTGCGCGATAACCGCCTGGACCAGAGCCGATAACAATTACCTCAGAATGATTTTTTTGCATGTGCATCCACCAGTATCCCTCTGCCAGTATAGCGATTTGTCCCCAACAAAAAAGCCAAGCACCATTACTGTGCTTGGCTTTTTATCTTAACCTGTCGCTGAAGCAAACCAACGCCAACCACTACATGGCCCTGTCTGCACGCTCCTTAAGCGCGCGAAACAAACTCGCGCGTTTCGGTATTTACCTTCACCATTTCGCCCGACTCAAGATATTCAGGCACCTGAACCACCAAACCGGTGCTCAGTGTAGCCGGTTTGGTGCGCGCAGAAGCCGACGCACCTTTAATGCCGGGCGAGCACTCAACCACTTCCAGCACCACGGTCGCTGGCAGGGCTACGCCCAGCACGCGTTCGTCTGCGATCAACGCGTACAGACCTTCCAAGCCATCGGTGATAAAAGCCAGTTCGTCTTCGATCAAACTTTCTGGCACCACGAATTGTTCGTAGGTTTCCACGTCCATAAACGTGCAGCCGTCCGCATCACGGAACAGCAACTGAATCGCACGACGCTGAAAGTCCACCGCATCAACCAGTTCGTCACCTTTGAAACTGCGCTCGAACTTGGCGCGTGTCACCACGTTTTGGCCAACGGTTTTGTACAAGGTATTGCCACTGCGAGATGATGGTGACTGCACCATCACTGAGCGCACCAGAATATTCTGGCCATCCACCTGTATCACCATGCCTTTTTTTATTTCGTTCGCTTTCATATCAACCTTACTTCGCTACATTTGGCACATGCCGCTATATTGCCGGCACCGCATCCCCCAGGTGATACATAATGACCTGGTTACGACCGGCGCGCTTGGCGTCGTACAACGCCTTGTCCGCTTCTTCCAGCATGGCATGCAAATCAATTTTTCCGCGACGCCGACAACTCACGCCTATGCTCACGGTACTGGGCACACAAACCCCTTGGTATTCGATGCACTCAGTTTCCAGACGTTGGCGGAGGCGCTGCAATGCGCGCATTGCCTGATCGGCGTCCGCACCGGACAACAATACCACAAATTCCTCGCCGCCGAAGCGAGCCAGGATGTCCTGGTCACGAAAAGTCAGCTCGGCCAAATTGGCAAAGCGCATCAGCACCTTGTCACCCACGCCGTGACCAAAAGTATCATTGATGGATTTGAAGTGATCCAGATCCAGCAGCGCCAAGGCCACCGGCTGTTTATCGCGTTCGGCGGCAGCAATCACTGCCCGACTTACATCATGAAATGCGCGACGATTGTACAAACCTGTCAGGGAATCAATGGAGGCCTGTTCACGCAGATGCTTTTGTACCCGCTCGGTGGTCATCAGGATCATCCCCAAGGTCACCGCCACCGTCACCAACACCGCCTGATACATCAGCAAGCCATCAAACAAGGTCCCCAGTGGCCGCGCCATGTCCAGCAACGCCAACGCGGCCCGACCGCCCCACAGCAGTGCCGTCAAACCAAAGCACAGCATCATAAACTGGCTGATCAAACTTGCACGCTCGCGGCTCACCATGAGTTCAGCCAAAATCAGGCTACTGGCAATCGCCACCACTGTCGCCAGACAGAACACAATCCAACCGAGGGGCAGGGTAAAAAACTGCTGTTGTAACAATAAGATATAGAACAAGACAAAAAATAGACCCAGATAATGTGAAGAAAAATCCAGGTGATTAACAAATCGGCGTATCCCCGCCCACAGAAACAGCCAGCCGGTTGCAATCAGCGCAATGCCGGCACTGGTCACTGGCACCATTCGCTGGCCGATTTCTTCGCCGTGAGCAATCGTGCTGGCAATCAACACCACCAGCGCCCCTGCGGCCATGCAAACCCCGCCCGCAGCCCACTCGCGAGTACCGTCCTCATTCCGACTTTGGTACCAGGTGATAATCAGCGCCATCGCCTGAAGACAGTACACGCCAATTAACACTGCCAGCAAAGTTTGGTAGTCCATCATGCCTCCACCGCCTTGCGTTCTCTCAGAGGGTCACTGAGTAATGTAACGTCCTTGCTCTGAACATCTTGCCTGGGCCGTATTGGCTCAAACTTAACACCAACCACAGCTTTTCTGTGCGCCCACTAAACATGTGGGTAAAACTGCCGTTAATCAATGTGCGGCCACCGTATGTTGTCGCAAAAACACCAACAACCCCCTAATCGATAACTACTTATGCTGGATCTGTTTCGCCCACAAAAAGTTCAGACTGAATGCGAGGCCACTTGGCGCCCGTTGATCGAGAAGGCAAAAACCACCCTTCCCAACCCCATTCCTGCGCTTAAGAAAAGCCACGCCAAGTACTTCATTGAGATATGGAATCAGGCTTTTGCCAGCGCCACCCCGGAAGAGCGCATAGGCCTGGCCGTGTTGGCCTATCGGGTAGAGGTTCACCGCTATGCGGCGGGAATGCTGATCCACAGCAGCGACAACACTCGCCATGAAGGCATACGAATTTTGGGGTATATGGGCGATGAGACCGTCTGGTCGCTGCTTTCCAAGCTGGCCTCCCACGAAGAACAGATCACTTCGCAAATGGCCCTAACGGCCCTGCTGCAAATCAACGAAGGCCGGGCGCGACGAGAGTTTCCCGAACAGATTCGCTCCCTGACCCATCATTAAAAAAGCCCGGCATTACCGGGCTTTTTTGTTAACGCTGAAGGCAATCGCCAGTGTTAATGGCGGAAGTGACGCATACCGGTAAACACCATGGCAATACCGTGTTCGTTGGCCGCGTCGACGACCTCCTGGTCACGCATGGAGCCACCTGGCTGAATCACCGCCTTGATGCCGGCCTTGGCCGCCGCGTCGATGCCGTCGCGAAACGGGAAGAACGCATCGGAAGCCATCGCCGAGCCCGGCACTTCCAATCCTGCATGTTCGGCCTTGATGCCGGCAATACGGGCGGAGTTTACGCGACTCATCTGGCCAGCGCCGACGCCGATGGTCATGTCGCCCTTAGCGTAGACAATGGCGTTGGATTTGACGAACTTCGCTACTTTCCAGGCAAACAGCAGGTCTGCCATTTCCTGTTCGGTCGGCTGGCGCTTACTGACCACCTTCAGCTCGTTGTACAAGGCCAGATCGGCATCCTGCACCAACAAACCGCCAGTGACACGTTTGAAATCCAAACGCCCAGCGGCCTTGGCCCACTGGCCGCAGGCCAGCAGACGCACGTTCTGCTTGGCAGCCACCACTTGCTTGGCTTCTTCACTCACGTCAGGGGCGATGATCACCTCGACAAACTGGCGCTCAACAATGGCTTTGGCCGTGGCCGCATCCAATGTCTGGTTGAAAGCGATAATGCCGCCAAACGCCGATTCGGGATCGGTTTTGTAGGCTTTGTCGTAGGCTTCCAACAGGCTGCCAGCCACCGCCACACCACAGGGGTTGGCGTGTTTGACAATCACGCACGCTGGCGCGCCGTCGAACTGTTTGACGCATTCCAGCGCCGCATCGGTGTCGGCGATGTTGTTAAACGATAGTTCCTTGCCTTGCAGTTGCTTGGCAGTTGAAACTGATGGCTCCGCCTGATTGGCTTCGACGTAGAACGCCGCCGCCTGATGCGGATTTTCGCCGTAGCGCATTTCCTGCGCCTTGACGAACTGGCGATTGAAAGTGCGCGGGAAGGTTTGCTCCTGCTCGCCCACCAAACGCCCCAGATAATTGGCAATGGCGCCGTCGTAGTGAGCCGTATGCTCAAACGCCTTCACTGCCAGATCAAAGCGGGTCGCCATGCTCAGGGCGCCGCCATTGGCTTTCATCTCGGCAACCACCGCGTCGTAATCGGCGGGATTAACCACGATAGCCACGTCTTTGTGGTTCTTTGCTGCCGCGCGAACCATGGTTGGACCACCGATATCGATGTTCTCAATTGCCATGGGCAAATCGCAATCGGCACGCGCAACGGTCTGCTCGAAAGGATAGAGGTTCACCACCACCAGATCGATGGCGTTGATACCGTTGGCCTGCATCACCGCGTCATCCGTGCCGCGACGACCCAAAATGCCACCATGCACCTTGGGGTGCAGGGTTTTGACGCGACCATCCATCATTTCGGGAAAACCGGTGTAATCGGAAACTTCAGTGACCGGCACGCCTTCGGCGGCCAGTAGCTTGGCGGTTCCGCCAGTGGAAAGAATCTCCACGCCCATCGCCTGCAGGGAGCGGGAAAACGCCAGTACGCCCTGCTTGTCGGACACACTGATCAGCGCTCGTTTGATCACAGCCATGTTGCTCTCTGTTTGTTTGCTTAGAAAAAAAGGCCTGGATTAATCCAGGCCGTGCTCACGCAGTTTCTTGCGCAGTGTGCCGCGGTTGATTCCCAACAGCTCGGCAGCTTTGGTTTGATTGCCACGCGTATGCTTCAATACCACTTCCAGCATGGGGCGTTCGACTTCACGCAACACCATCTGGTAAACGCCTTCGGCGCCCTGATAGCCATTCAGATCTGCAAAATACGCTTCCAACACATCCGTAACACTGTGACGGATTCTGCCGGTTGACTCTGACGCTCTGATATTTTCCGCTGTTTCCACGGCACTGCCCCCAAATAACATTGTCATGCTGCTACACCTTTGTTCAATTCTTTGCGCATGAAAAACTGCCTGATCAATTCCAACTGTTTTTGCGCTGACTCTTCGCGTACCACCTGACTGCGAAACTCTGCCGCATTGGGCTGAGCCGCGCTAAACCAAGCAATATGCTTACGTGCAATCCGAACTCCCATGTACTCTCCATAGAAAGCATGCAAGTTCTCCACGTGTTCCAGTAACAAAGAACCCACTTCATGCACGTCCGGCTCAGGCAATAACTCACCTGTCTGCAGGAAATGATTGATCTCCCTGAATATCCATGGCCTTCCCTGCGCCGCACGACCAATCATCAACGCATCTGCTCCGGTCAAAGCCAGCACCTGCTGGGCTTTCTCAGGATGACCTATATCGCCATTGGCGATGATTGGAATCGACACTTGCGCCTTCACGGCCGCAATCGTGTCGTATTCCGCTTCCCCCTTATAGCCGCACGCGCGAGTCCGACCATGGACAGCCAGGGCGGCAATGCCTGCCTCCTGGGCAATCCGCGCAATCCTAACCGCATTGCGCTCGCTCGGACTCCAGCCCGTACGGATTTTAAGAGTTACCGGTACGTCCACTGCGGACACTACCGAAGAAAGAATTCGCCCCACCAGGGGCTCGTCGCGCATCAGGGCCGAACCCGCCGCAACGCTACAAACCTTTTTTGCCGGGCAGCCCATGTTGATGTCGATGATCTGAGCACCATTGGCCACATTCAACCGCGCTGCCTGCGCCATCTTTTCCGGATCGGTACCCAGTATCTGTACCGAAATTGGCTCAACCTCTCCCGCGTGGTCGCGTCGCAGGCGACTCTTTTGGGTGTCCCACAGGCGCTCATCCGAGGTCACCATCTCTGACACCGCCATCGCCGCTCCCAGACGCTTGCACATCTGCCGGAAAGGGCGATCCGTCACGCCTGCCATCGGCGCCAGAATCAGGCGACCGGAAAGGGTGTACGGGCCAATACGCATAGAGGGAAACCGAGTAGGGTCCGAAAAAGGGTGCTCATAATACCGGCAAATTCGTCGCCGGAAAAGCCTTGCGGATGATTAAAAAATATTCTAAAGGGAGAACTGTCTTTTTTATAGACTGCTTATAAATTAAGAAGTTATCAACGATAATTAAATTCGAAATTTACTGCATCTGCGCCAGGATCAACAATTTCCAGTAAAACCCGCACCGGCACGTTGATTGGCATACGCTCATTTGGCTCGACCTCTTTACCCAGATAATCCTTGGGCTGGAAAGTCCGGCGCGCAATAAGCTTCTGATTCAAGTCTGAAAAGGTCAGCTCCAACAACGGGTAGGATTGCTCAAAGTCGGCTTTGTTAACAATTTTGGCACTGATCAATAACGCCCGTGGGGTATTGGGGTGAGAACGCACCTCGCGCTCTTCCATCACGATCGCATCCAGTTTTTTCGGCAAGGGCAAGTCACACGGCACATGCGCCACCAACACACCGCACATGGCTTCCAGCGCTGGTGCTAATGCCGGATACTTGATCAGATCGGCACGCTTGAAGTACAGCACCTGCCCCAGCAGCAATACAATCAGCAGCACGATTACCGCGCTCCACACAGATTTGCTGACGACAGAACCGCCTTCGAGCTCCTGACTAACAAATTTCTGCCGGGCAGCTTTTTTGCGCGCCTCGGCCTTCGCTGATTTTTTCTCTGCAGGCTCGACCTTGGCGACCGGCTCCTCAGCGAACGATCGATCTTGCGCCACCGGCTCTTCAGCCAGATCAAAGCGTGACACGATATCGTCCTTGGTATCCAGGTCACCCCCGATATCAAAAACATCATCCGCCTTTTTGTTCTTTTGCGAATCCAGATCAAAATCGTCGGGGCGACGTTCTTCCTGAAACTGCTCCAGCTCATCAAACAAGTTGGCATCACTGGCGGCGGATCGATCTTCCGCAACTCTGGCTGGTGACTGATCCAGCTCTTCGCCAAATTGTTCCAATTCACCGAGCAAGTTATCTGCATCGCCGTCCTGACCCAGATCAAACTGATCAAGCATTTCATTGGGACGGGACAAAATATTGCTGTTCTGCGCCAAAACATCTTCACCTGCCGCACTCAGTGCAGGATCATCTAGCAGGTTGAGCAGATCATCAGATTCAGTATTGGCTGCGATGTCATCCAGCGCGCCCATTAATTCATCTGCGGTTTCCGGCGGCGATACATCTGCCGGACGTGACGCAGCTTGCGGAGGTACGTCTTCCACCAAGTTATCCAGCGCATTGAAAACTTCACGGCAATTGCCACAACGAACCTTGCCCGCCGCCAGTTTTAACTGCTCGGGATGAATGCGGAATGTGGTCTTGCAATGACTGCACTTGGTGAACATGCTTTTTTGATTACCCGTCTACGTTGTCATTATTCTGTGCGGCGCCTGCCATGCAGCAACACCCAGTCGTCTTGCTGTTGCGGCGCATCCATGTCAAACCAGGGGACATAGGCAGCAGCCACTTCAGCCGCTTGTTCCGCCAGTATGCCTGACATCACCAAATCACCGCCAGGTTTGACGCGCTGCGCAAATTCCGCCGCCAGCATTTTCAATGGATTTGCCAGAATATTTGCAAGCAAGATATCGACCAGCCCACCGCGATAATCACTGCTGAGCGACACTTCAATCGCAGTTACGTCATTGAGTCTGGCATTATCACGCGTCGCCGTCACCGCCTGCGGATCAATATCCACACCGCTGACCTTTTTTGCGCCTAATTTGGCGGCAGCAATGGCAAGAATACCTGAGCCACACCCGAAATCCAGCACTGACCTGCCCTGAACATCGTGACCGTCCAGCCAGGTCAAACACAACGCTGTGGTCGGATGGGTACCGGTACCAAACGCCAAGCCCGGATCCAAGCGAATATTCACCGCATTTTCATCCTGGGCATCGTAAGCGGTCGGCACAATCCACAGACGTTGACCAAACTGCATGGGCTTAAAATCTGCCAACCATGCGCGTTCCCAATCCTGGTCCGGCAAATCAGAAATTTCGTAAACAGGGAGTGGTGCAGGCGCCAGTTTGGCAGATAATTTTTGCAGGACATCGTCCAGATCAACGTCATCTTCAAACAAACCAACCACACAAGTCTGATCCCAAAGCGGCACTTCGCCGGGACCAGGCTCAAGCACTGGTTCATTACCATCATCGACAAACGTTACCGCAGACGCACCGTACTTGGTCAGCAAATCGGACAGGCGTCCGGCCTTATCGGTGCTTGTATGGAATTGCAGTTGTTTCCACGCCATGTGGCAAACTACCCCTGCTGACTTGACCATTGAAACATCGCGACGCGAAAGCGCAGGGGCTCTCGCGCCGCAAAGTGGCAAATGACGTTAGTGATTATTAATTTCCAGCTTCTTTTCCAGGTAGTGGATATTGGTTCCACCGGCCTGAAAACCCAAGTCGCGCATAATGTCTTCATGCAGCGCGATATTGGTCTTGATGCCTTCAATCACGATTTCACTCAACGCCGTGCGCATGCGCGCTACCGCGATTTCGCGCGTGTCACCATAGGCAATCAGCTTGCCGATCATGGAATCGTAATACGGCGGCACCATGTAGCCATTGTAAATGTGCGAATCAACGCGGATACCAGGACCACCCGGCGCGTGATACTGGGTAATGCGACCAGGCGATGGCATAAAAGTACGCGCATCTTCGGCATTAATCCGACATTCGATTGCATGACCACGCGGCTTGATTTGATCCTGGGTGTAGCTGAGCTTTTCGCCAGAGGCGATGCGAATTTGCTCTTTCACCAGATCCACGCCCGTGATCAGCTCGGTCACTGGATGCTCTACCTGCAGACGAGTGTTCATTTCGATGAAATAGAACTCGCCATTTTCGTAGAGGAATTCAAACGTACCCGCACCACGATAACCGATCTTGCGGCAGGCTTCCGCGCAGCGCTCACCAATTCTGGCGCGCACTTCAGCGGTAATGCCGGGCGCTGGCGCTTCTTCAACCACTTTTTGGTGACGACGCTGCATGGAGCAATCGCGCTCACCCAAATGAATCGCATTGCCGTGTGTGTCGGCCAATACCTGAATTTCCACGTGACGTGGATTTTCCAGGAATTTCTCCATGTACACCATGTCGTTACCGAAAGCGGTACGCGCTTCGGTTTTGGTCAACGAAATCGCATTCAGCAATGCAGCCTCGGAACGCACCACGCGCATACCGCGACCACCACCGCCACCGGCGGCCTTGATAATGACCGGATAACCGATGTCACGAGCGATGCGGATATTTTCGTCGGGATCATCTCCCAGCGGACCACCCGAACCCGGCACACAGGGTACACCTGATTTTTTCATCGCGTTGATGGCAGACACTTTGTCGCCCATCAGGCGAATGGTCTCTGGACGCGGACCGATGAAAATAAAGCCACTGCTTTCCACACGCTCGGCAAAGTCAGCATTTTCTGACAAGAATCCGTAACCAGGATGAATGGCTTCTGCATCTGTTACTTCCGCCGCGCTGATCAGCGCAGGTACATTCAGGTAACTTTCAGAAGACGGTGCAGGACCGATACAGACGCTTTCGTCAGCCAGACGAACGTGCTTGAGTTCGCGGTCGGCCTCCGAATGCACGGCAACCGTTTTAATGCCCATCTCACGGCAGGCACGCAGCACGCGCAGGGCGATCTCGCCGCGATTGGCGATGACAATTTTATTAATCATGCTTACAACTCAATGTTTGTTGTTGCCGTTGACACTTATTCGATGATGAACATGGGCTGGCCGTATTCGACCGGATCACCGTTCTCCACCAACGCAGCCTTAACCACGCCAGCTTTATCTGACTCGATTTGGTTCAGAATCTTCATCGCTTCGATAATGCACAAGGTGTCGCCCACAGAAACCGATTGACCTACTTCAACAAACGATTTCGCGCCGGGCGATGGTGCACGGTAGAACGTACCCACCATCGGTGATTTAACCGCGTGACCCGATGGCGCAGCTGGCGCTGCCGCAGGAGCAGCCGCAGCCGGTGCAGCAGCTGGCTGTGGCGCAGCCATCATTTGAGGAGCCGCCATCGGAACCATCATCCCGCTGTTGGCCCCGTTGCGACTGATGCGCACAGACTCTTCACCTTCGTGAATCTCGATTTCCGCTACACCGGATTCTTCCAGCAGTTCGATCAGTTTTTTAATCTTACGAATGTCCATCGTAGTCAACATTTCCTCGGTTAGTTTTTTAGGTGCTTAATCGCGGCCTGCAGTGCCAGTTCGTAACCGACCGGACCCAAACCACTAATCACACCGACTGCAATATCAGAAAAATACGAATGACGTCGAAACGCCTCTCTGGCGTGCACATTGGACAAGTGCACTTCAATAAACGGTATCTCCACCGCCGACAGCGCATCGCGCAACGCCACACTGGTGTGGGTGAACGCGGCGGGATTGAAAATAATAAAATCGATCTCTCCTCGGGCACGATGAATCCGATCGATCAGTTCGTGTTCTGCATTGCTTTGCAGCGTATCGAACTCATGGCCAGCATCGGTTGCCAGCTGCTTTAGCGCGCCATTGATCTGATCCAGACCCTGCTTGCCATAGTGCTTTGGCTCCCGTGTTCCCAACAAATTGAGATTGGGACCGTTTAGGATCAGTATTTTAGCCATGCTGAGTGAATTCAACCGTGTTATTAAACGCGCGCGGCCCCTCGCGAAGAGTCAACGCGCATGAATTTTGAGGAATTCTGCAACATCGCTGCGGGGTTTGTCCAGATAATTCCCGAAAGTTGCCACCCGTTCGGCGCACTTCGCTGAAGTTTACAGCAGGGAGAGGATGACCTTCTTTGCTTGGTCGCCAGGAAAAAAGCCGCGATGAATATAGGCAATACGCCCCTGTCGATCAACAATTGCCGTATAGGGTAGCACACCGTCGCTGTTGCCGTAGGCTTCGGATACCTGCGTGGCCTTCACCCCTCCCAACAGCAAGGGGTAGTTCACATTCATTTCCTGCACAAACTGCTGCACTGCACCGGGCTCATCCAGTGCGATCCCAACAAATTGCACGCCCTGACTGGCATACGCGTGCTGCAACTCGACAAAATCCGGCATTTCGCGACGGCACGGCGGACACCAGGTAGCCCAAAAATTTACCACCAGCACTTTACCGTCCCACTGCCTGGCATCAAACAACTGGCCATGCAGATCAGGCAACAAAAACCCCGGGCGCAATTCATGGATCATTGCATTCGCCCTAGCCTCTGCCTCGGCATCCACCGGTACGCTGCGCTGGGTAATAGCCATGCCCAGCCAAAACGCCAGCCCCATGGACGCCACGATCAGTGCCGTTTTAAGCCACTTCATTGTCATTTACTTGCCTTTTTTAGGGTGCGAATGCCTGGTTAACAATCGCCTGAAACTCGTCCGGCTGCTTGAAGCCCACCACGCGCAGCTCGCGCAGCTCGTTGCCCTGGCGATCGAAGAACAAAATCGCCGGTGGGCCGATAATGCCGAATTCTTTCATCAACTCCTTGTCGATATCGTCATTGGCAGTCACATCGGCCTGCAACATCACGCCCGGTTGCAATGCCGCCTGTACCGGCGCTTTGGCAAAAGTTTTGTGTTCCATTTCAATACAGGACACACACCAATCCGCGTAAAAATCCAGCATCACAGGCCGGCCGTCACGATTAGCCTGGGTAATCTCATCGCGCAGATCCTGCAGCGACTTAATTCGCTTGAATACCAGAGGACGATCGTCAGATGCTGACAAAAAAGGTTCCAGCGGATTAAGCACATTGTTGCCGCCTTTTACCGCGGCTCCCGCCAGCGCCACGCCATAGACCAGCAACAACCAACCGATGGTTTTGCTGATTTTGCCCACCGCTGCGCGACGGATCGCACCGAAGTAAATACCCGAACCGATCGCCAGCGCCGCCCACAACAGCATGCTGATCTGCACTGACAGTATGCGCTCCAACATCCAGATCGCCACACCGATCAGAATCAGACCAAACACGGCCTTGACCTTTTCCATCCAAACACCGGCGCGGGGCAACAGCTTGCCCGCCGATGTGCCAATCACCAACAGCGGCGCGCCCATGCCCAGGCTCATCGCAAACAGCGCCGTACCGCCCAACACCGCATCACCGGTCTGGCCGATGTAGATCAACGCGCCGGCCAGCGGCGCAGCAACACAAGGCCCGACTATCAGCGCCGACAAAAAGCCCATGATGCCAACACCGATCAGCGTTCCGCCTTTTTGGCTGTTGCTCATACTGGTCAGCTTGGTTTGCCAGGATGTCGGCAATTGCAGCTCGTAAAATCCAAACATCGACAGCGACAGCGCGACGAAAATCAGCGCAAATACCGACAACACCCACGGATTTTGGAACGCGGCCTGTAAATTCTCGCCCACCATTCCGGCAAATACCCCGGCCACCGTATAGGTCGCCGCCATCGCCAGCACATACACCAGCGACATGGTAAATGCCTTGCGGGTGGTCAGACTCTCACCCTGGCCAACGATGATGCTCGACAAAATCGGCACCATCGGAAACACACACGGGGTAAACGCCAACAGCAGGCCAAAGCCGAAAAAACTCAGAATAATCCAGCCCAGACTATCGCCCGCCAGACTGGCCGCAATGCTGTCAGATTCACTCACCGCACCTGCGGCAATACCCGAGGCGCTGGCGCTGCCCTTAGGCAGACTCAAACCCAACGTGTCTGTTTGTGGCGGATAACAAAAGCCCGCTTCGGCACAGCCTTGGTAACTCACTTTTAGCTGCACATCGGTGGGATCAAAATTGCTGCGCTCCAACGGCAGTGTCACCACCGCCTGATGGTAGTACACCGACATTTCGCCAAAATATTCGTCGTGTTTGAGCTTCGCGCCACTGGAAAACACCGGCGCAGCCAAGGACACACCATCCGCCGACATCAGCGAAAATGCCATGCGGTCTTTGTAGAGGTAATAGCCGTCGGCAATATCCCAGGAGACCGTAATAACATTACCGTTGGTCACTTCGGTACTCAGCGCAAATGCCTGGGCTGGCTCCAGAAAACTGCCGTTACCGCCAGCGGCCTTACCCAATCCCAGTGATTGCCCAAGTTTGCCCAACAGCGAATTACCCGCAGCCCCGGATTGCGCGGGCGATGCCGAAAAACTGCCGTCTTCCAGCGGCGGCATAAACAAGCTGACAGAAACTTTCTGCGGTGGATAACATAAACCCAAATCCGCACAGCCTTGCGACACCGTATCCAGCACCAGCTCTTCTGGCGCATCCACTGCCCGACTCAACGGAATATCGATGCTGATCTTGTTGCGGAACGACTCGACCTGGCCGAAGTATTCGTCCTGCTTGATCTTGCCCTTGGGAAATACTGCCGCCGCAACATCCAGTTCATAGCCTGGAGTCTGGGTGGAAAATTTGAATTTTTCTTTATAGAGGTAATAGCCTTCGGCGATGGTCCACTCTGCCGTGATCGTGTGCGCGTCCTTGGCATATGCTCGCAACTTAAACGCATCTTCAGGCTTGAGCGGTTGCTGGGCAGCAACGACAGAAAAAGCCGACAGTAACAGGGAAAACAGCAAAATTATTCTTTTCATTTATTTTTTACGACGTCATTAATCCAGGAAAAATAGCCCGTTAAACCATGCTCAAATGGGACAGCCACGATTTCGGGAAGTTCATAGGGATGTTCGGCACGCAGCTCTGCTTCCAGTCGATCATAGTGGTCCACGCGCGTTTTGATCAGCATCAGCACTTCTGCATCGTCCCGCAGCTCACCCTTCCACAGGTACATTGAGCGCAGCCCAGGCACTATATTGACACATGCCGCCAGTCTTTTTGCCAACAAACTCCCCGCCAGGCGCTTGGCCGTGGCCTCGTCCGGGCAGGTACTGAGCACCAGACAAAACTCCCTCGGTTCGTTCATGTCCCCCTCCCGGGCGATGAAAAACGCACGATTCTACCCCTCAAGGTTTCGGTGAACCAACTTTTTCCTTATAGTGGGTGCTTGTGCGTCAACCAAGCCTCGAGAAAATCATGCTCCGTATACTGCTGTTGCTGCTTATCGCCGTTCCCATTATTGAAATTTACCTGTTCATTCAAGTAGGTAGCGCAATCGGCGCATGGTCTACCATCGGCCTGGTGATCCTCACCGCCGTGCCGGGCACGTTTTTGCTGCGCCAGCAGGGCCTGTCCACCTTGGCCAGAGTGCAGACCACCCTGCAACGCGGCGAAATCCCCGCCCTGGAAATGGTCGAAGGCGTCATCCTGGTCATCGCCGGTGTATTGCTGATCATTCCCGGTTTTTTCACCGACACTCTCGGTTTTTTGCTACTGCTACCCGTCTTTCGCCGCCGCCTGGTAATGGGCATGCTGCGTCACGCCAACGTGATCCGTACCAGCCACGTCCACTATCGCAACCACCAGGGACCTACCTCACCCCACAAATCCAACACCCTCGAAGGCGAATATCGTCGCGAAGATTAACCTGCTGGTCCTTGAAAAACCCGGCCAGCATCCCCATATCTGCGGAGCATTGGCCTTGACTGCGACGATTTCGCCCCTATCATTAGCACTCAACAAGCCCGAGTGCTAATTGCAAGGCCGCCAGTTTTCAATGAAATAACCATTCAATTCAGGAGATTGATATCTATGAACATTCGTCCTCTACACGATCGCATCGTGGTTCGCCGTGTTGAAGAAGAGCGCACCTCTCCCGGTGGCATCGTTCTGCCAGGCTCTGCTGCTGAAAAACCCTCACAAGGCAAAGTCATCGCCGCAGGTAAAGGCCGCATTCTGGAAAGCGGCGACGTACGCCCCATGGACGTCAAAGTTGGCGACAAGGTGATGTTTGGCAAATACGCCGGCACCGAAGTAAAAATCAATGGCGAAGAACTGCTGGTTATGCGCGAAGACGACGTCGTCGCTGTAATCGAATAACCACAAACTACAGATTAAAAAGGAAAATAAATAATGGCTGCTAAAGACGTACGTTTTGGTGAAGATGCTCGCCAGCGCATGGCCAGAGGTGTAAACATCCTGGCTAACGCGGTAAGAGTGACCCTGGGCCCTAAAGGCCGCAACGTGGTGCTGGAAAAATCTTTCGGCGCACCCACCATCACTAAAGACGGTGTTTCTGTTGCCAAAGAAATCGAACTGGAAGACAAGTTCGAAAACATGGGCGCACAAATGGTCAAGGAAGTATCTTCACAAACTTCCGACATCGCTGGCGACGGTACCACAACCGCAACCGTACTGGCTCAATCCATAGTTAACGAAGGCATGAAAGCCGTTGCTGCCGGCATGAACCCCATGGACCTGAAGCGCGGCATCGACAAGGCCGTGACTGCTGCTGTTGAGCAACTGAAGTCCATGTCTTCTCCTTGCACCGATGACAAAGCCATCGCTCAAGTAGGCACCATTTCAGCCAACTCCGACAAAGCCATCGGCGACATCATCGCTGAAGCCATGTCCAAAGTGGGTAAAGAAGGCGTTATCACCGTTGAAGAAGGTTCTGGTTTCGACAACGAACTGGACGTGGTTGAAGGTATGCAGTTTGACCGTGGCTACCTGTCTCCTTACTTCGTCAACAACCAGCAGAACATGTCTGCCGAACTGGAAGCTCCTTTCCTGTTGTTGGTTGACAAGAAAATCTCCAACATTCGCGAACTGTTGCCAGCTCTGGAAGGCGTTGCCAAATCGGGCAAGCCACTGCTGATCATCGCTGAAGACGTTGAAGGCGAAGCCCTGGCGACTCTGGTTGTGAACAACATCCGCGGCATCGTGAAAATTTGCGCCGTTAAAGCCCCAGGCTTTGGCGACCGTCGCAAAGCCATGCTGCAAGACATCGCTGTTCTAACTGGCGGTCAGGTAATTTCTGAAGAAGTTGGCCTGAGCCTGGACAGCGTAACCCTGCACGACCTGGGTTCTGCCAAGCGCATCGTGGTCAGCAAAGAAAACACCACCATCATTGATGGCGCAGGTCAGGCAAAAGAAATCGAAGCCCGCGTTACACAAATCCGTGCGCAAATGGCTGAGACCACTTCTGACTACGACAAAGAAAAACTGCAAGAGCGCGTGGCCAAACTGGCCGGCGGTGTTGCCGTTATCAAGATCGGCGCTGCCACTGAAGTTGAAATGAAAGAAAAGAAAGACCGCGTTGACGACGCTCTGCACGCCACTCGCGCTGCAGTAGAAGAAGGCGTGGTTGCTGGTGGTGGCGTTGCTCTGGTTCGCGCAGAAGCCACCCTGGGCAAGCTCAAAGGCGACAACCACGATCAAGACGTTGGTATCAGCATCGCGCGCCGCGCCATGACCGAACCATTGCGTCAAATCGTAGCCAATGCCGGCGGCGAACCTTCTGTGGTTCTGAACAAAGTTGCTGAAGGCAAGGGCAACTTCGGTTTCAATGCTGCCACTGACACTTACGGCGACATGTTCGAAATGGGTATTTTGGATCCAACCAAAGTAACTCGTACTGCACTGCAAAATGCTGCGTCCGTAGCTGGTCTGTTGATCACTACCGAAGCCATGATTGCGGAGCTGCCAAAGAAAGACGGCGGCGCACCTGACATGGGTGGCATGGGCGGTATGGGTGGCATGGGAGGCATGATGTAATCTGCCCCCAGGCTTCTCTCGCCTAACAGAAGGCCCTGATTGATGATCAGGGCCTTTTTATTTTTGCCAACAGCTACGCTTTTTTGTTAGGGTAACTTTCAATAATGACTCCATACTGATCCAATGAAAAATATCGCCCCGATCGAATTTAGTAACGGCCATTTTGAATGTCTGTACGCACAAGCAAAAATTCTCCACAACGCTGATTATCAAATTCACTTCGTCGCTCCCGACTGTCACCTGCAGCGCGAAGCCGAGCTCGGCATTCCATTGCACACTTACCGCCTGCACGATGCTTCATCCTGGGCTGCGCAATTTATTGCCGTGCTGCGCTTGAAAAAATACCTGAAGCAACACAACATTCAGCGCGTGATCGTTAACACCTTTGCTGGCCGCATGGTGCAAATTTTCATGCTGCTGTGCAAAAATCTACACATTTGCGCAATCAGTCACGAAGTTAACAAACTAAAAAAAGCACCTGGCACGCCCTGGCAAAAAAAGCTCGGCGCGTTTTCGCACTCAATGATTATCTCGTGCAAAACAACCCCATTGACGACATCAAGCTGCAATCGTTTTATCCCATTTTTTTCCCAAACTACCCACAACAAAAATTGCACAAACCAGCCAATGAATTCTGGATATGCATTCCCGGCCAACTTGAATACAAACGCCGCGCCTACCTGGAACTGCTGGCCATGCTTTCCTCTTTGCCAGATAAACACATTAAATTTATTTTGCTGGGCAACAGTCGTCACGCTCATGGCGACGGTGAAGATTTCGAGGCTCGCCTAGGTGAATTGCGCGACAACTTCATTGTGTTTCGCCAGTTTGTCTCCGACACTGAATTTCATCAGTACATTCAGCAATGCGACTTGATTATGCCCTGCCTGGGCGACAACCCGCGCTATCTTCAGTCCGGCATATCTGGCGCATTTAATCTTGCATTCGCCTATCACATTCCGATGCTAGTTGAACCCGCCTTCATGGCCTTTGAAGATTTTCAGCACAGCGCATTTGCATTGGACAAGCAACAGTTGCCACAGCAACTGCATGACCTGGCTACCCATCCTGAGCTGTTGGCGAATAAAGCGAAAGCCATGCGGGACTATGCAAAATTTTCGTTCGAACAACAAAGCCAACAGTATTTGGCGGCACTGAACTAAAGCAACGCTAACGAATTATTCCACGGCAGATGGCTTTGATGGCTCGCTGGACTTTATGTCCAGAATTTTACTGGTCTGGGAACTGACTGCATCAATCCCCGAACCCAGTGTTTCCAGTCCGGTTTCAATGATGGTGATTGGGGCGGTGACCACGCCTTTGACTGTTCCTTTCACCACGCCTGTCCCCATGTCGGACGACACTTGCTGCGCCTTGGAAATCAGCTGCTCGCTTTTATCCAAAATGGTCGGCACATCTGCGCGGATAGCGGCGGATTCCTGCAGTACCTGCGGCACCAGCTCACGGGCCTGCGCCACCTCGTGCAGAATTGGCGGAATTTCTTCGCGGATTTTTGCGCTTTCATCCAGAATCGACGGGATCGCGCGGCGCGTCAGTTCAATTTGCTTGAGCACCGGCGGAATGGCATCACGGGTCTTTTCTACCTCGGCGAGTATCTCCGGCACCATTTCGCGGGTCTGTTCGATCTGCTGCGCAACCGTGTCCACGCGTTCAAGAATTTGTGGCACGTCCAGGGTTTTGCCTGCCTCACCGATTTGTACCACCAGATTATCGATGGCCTGTCTGAATTGGCGGGCTTCATTGGCAAACAAAATCAGCGAGGTGGCGAAGTACGCCAGCACACCAATCATTAAAAATTTTACCCATATCTGTAGTCGATCCACTGCCTGCACCGCCCCAGAATCACTCTGTTTGTTAGCGGCGCAAGCAAATAAAACTCAACGAACGCGGCATACGTACAAAGCAAAAAACCCGGCGCTTGGCCGGGTTTTTCGCGGAATCGTAAAACGAATTACTTGTGGTAGGAAACCACGCGCTCAACTTCGTTTTTGGAGCCCAGGATAACCGGCACGCGCTGGTGAATTTCCTTTGGATTGATATCCAGAGTACGCTCACGACCGGTAGAACACACGCCACCGGCCTGCTCAACGATGAACGCCATGGGATTGGCCTCATACATCAGACGCAGCTTGCCTGGCTTGGCCTTGTCTTTGGTGTCGAATGGGTAGAGGAAGATACCGCCGCGAGTCAGGATGCGGAACACGTCGCCCACCATGGAAGCCACCCAACGCATGTTGAAGTTTTTGTCACGGCTGCCGGATTTACCCTTGATGCACTCGTCAACGTAACGCTGTACGGGTTCTTCCCAGAAACGCTGGTTGGCCATGTTGATGGCAAACTCGGCAGTATCCGCAGGGATAGTCATCTTGGCGTGGGTCAGCAGGAATTCGCCAGTGGCTGGGTCCAGCGTGAAACCGTTAACGCCGTTACCGGTGGTCAGCACCAGCATGGTGGATGGGCCGTACAGAACGAAACCGGCACACACCTGCTTGCTGCCCGGGATCAGGTAGTCAGCCAGTTTGGGGTTGGTGACGCCTTCTGGGCACTTGGTGATGGAGAAAATTGAACCCACGGTGATGTTCACGTCGATGTTGGAAGAACCGTCGAGTGGATCGAAGTACATCAGGTACTTGCCGCGTGGGTACTGGGAAGGGATGCTGTAGACATCGTCTTCTTCTTCAGACGCCATACCCGCCAGCTGACCGCCCCACTGGGTGCTCTTGATGAACATGTCGTTGGACATCACGTCCAGCTTCTTCTGGGTTTCGCCCTGAACGTTCTCGCTCTCGGCACTGCCCAATACGCCGTACAGTGCGCCATGGTTAACGGCAGCGTGGATCTGGCGGCAGGCTGACATCACATTTTCGATCAGACCAATCAGGTCCGCATCGATGTTCTTCTCACCATTGCGCATGGCATTGGTCAGGAACTGCTTCAAGGTGTTGGTGTTATCCATTGAACTTTCCTATGTGGAGTACTAAAAATTCGGAGCGCCGATCCAAAGCGGCGCAAAAGTGGCGTCATTATACGGTTCTGCAGCATTTTCAGCCAGTTTGTCGGCCCACTCAGGCTTGAGGAGCCGTCTGCAGCGGACGATCGCCATGCTGATGTTCGCGGAGAGTGGTGATGCGCGCCATTTCACCCTCGATGAAGCTTTCCACTTCACGCATGATTTCGTCGGCTTTTTTGCCTTGGGTTTCAATAGGCTTACCGATAACCATCTTGATCACACCGGGCTTTTTCACAAAACTGTGCCGCGCCCAGTATTCACCGGCATTGTGGGCGATGGGCAACACCGGAAAACCGGACTTGGCCGCCAGCATACCGCCGCCAATTTTGTATTCACCGCGCTTGCCCGGCGCAATGCGGGTACCCTCAGGGAAAATCAGCACCATGCGGCCTTTTTGCAGCCGATCGGTGCCTTCCTTGATGATTTGCATAATGGCCTTCTTGCCGCTGCCACGCTCAATGGCGATGGGCTCCAGCGACGCCAGACCCCAGCCGAAAAACGGCACGCGCAACAGCTCGCGCTTCAAAATCCAGGTGATCGGCGGCAAAATCTGCTGAAAGGCGTAGGTTTCCCAAGTGGACTGGTGCTTGGCCATGCAGATGAAGCCTTGCTTGGGGATGTTCTCCCGGCCTTCGACCTCGAACTTCAGCCCGCAGACCAACTGCAAAAACCAGATATTGGAGCGGGCGAACAGGCCGATGAAGCCGGCGCGCTTGTTAAACGGCATCACCCGGGCAAACACTGCGAGCACGCCAAACACGATGGCTGACAACACCATGAAGCCGAAATAAATGGCCGAGCGAATCCACAACATGTTTAGACTTCTCCTGCGAGCAAGGCATCCACCGCGGACGCCAGATTGTCATACACGGGAATATTTTTTTCTTTGAGCACCGCCGCGTGCGATTCCAGCGTGCGCTCACCCTTGCCGGTCTTGACCGCAATGGGACGGGCATTGACCGCCAGCGCTGCTTCCAGATCGCGGAATGAGTCACCAATCACCGGCACGTCGCGCAAGTCCGCGTCAAAATCTGCCGCTGCTTGCAGATACATGCCCGGCAACGGTTTGCGACAATTGCAATCCTCAGCGGGACCATGGTCACAGTAATAAATCGCATCCACCTTGCCCCCTTCCGCCGCCAGCAAGGCACGGAATTTCGCGTGCATGGCCTGAAGCGTTTCCACCGTAAACAAACCACGGGCAATGCCGCTCTGGTTGGTGGCTACCGCCACGGTGTAGCCAGCACGGTTCAGGCGGGCAATGGCCGCCAGACTGCCAGGCAGAGGAATCCACTCATCGGGGGTTTTGATGAAATGATCGGAGTCTTCGTTGATGACGCCGTCTCGGTCGAGAATGATCAGTTTCATAACTACGTATCTGTTGAAAAAACGTGGCTATGATACGTGAGATGTGGCTGGTCGCCAAATATCAGTGTCTGATCCGATAGATACGACGTGTTGCCCACAGCGTTGCGCCGACCAGCAACAGCCACCATGGATCAACTGCCGTGGGTGGATTCAGCCGACGACGCCGGTCATCCTCAGGGCCTTTGGGGCAGCTCTCGCAGTCTTCACCAACAAAGTCGCCATTAAAAAAAATGGGCGCCTTTTGGCTGGAATTCACCTTCACATTAGGGGTCACCTCGGCATACGAGGTCTGGCCGCGCAATTCGTCATACCGGGCCAAAACAGTGCTCACGTAATACCCGTCTTCCTGACTTTTGTCGTCCGTGGTACTGCCCACCACCTGTTTGATGAACACCAAATTTACCGCGCCGTTGCCTAACCCGGCATCCAGTACGCTGATCGCCCGCGGATGAAAACTGGTGTATTTCGGCGCCCAGAGATACACGCCTGCCAGCTTTTTCGGCGCACCCGGAGTGAGAGTGTCAGTCACATCAGCGAGCATGATGTCACCGTCAAACGGAATGGTGCTGGTATTCCATTCCATGTCCCAGCGCCGCGACAAGGTGACGTACAGGGTTTTATTATCCGGTGTCATCGCCAGGCCATAGGGCGCGCTGTCCTTGGGAAACGGGATGGGAGCCGCTGCCTGCTGTAACGTATATTGACTGGGAAACTCGTTATACAGCGCCTGAATGTTGGGATCGTAGGAGGGATTATCTGCCAGCCAGGCCTGTGAATCCGCAGCGCCGATTTGCAGCATACTCACCGTATCAGCCCAGGAATTAGCCACAAATAACCGCAAGGGCTTGTTATCAGGATCGGTGGGATCCGGTGAGAACACCAGCCCCGCCGACGCATTTTCCCGGGTCAAATCCATCGGTGCTGGAATCGTAAACACCGTATCACCGGCAATCGCATTCGCCTTGATAAACGCCAGGGTGGTTTTGTCTTCGGCAACCCCGGACTCCAGTTCGGCTGGCTCCCGTGCCTTGGCCGCATCAATGATGGCGGTAACGCGTTGCAAATCCAGCAAGGTCACCACCGACACAAACTGCGCCTTGTTCTGCTCGCTAGGCACAATAGGCCCGCCTTCCCAGTAATTGGAACGCACAATAGCCACAAAATGACCATCCGGACTCACCGCCATCGCCTGGGCGGTACTGCCACCACCAATGGTGAAAACCGGAAAACGATCGCCGTGATTTTTCAAATCGACCAGATACAACGAAGCACCAGCGGTGGTAGACGTATTGGGATTGGTCGCCAGAAACAGCCAGCGATCATCCGGCGACAGCGCGGCGGTATCGATGCGGATGCCCGAACCGTCATTGGGGTTGTAAACACTGAAGATGGTTGTATCGGTGACTTCGTTCAGATTGGCGTCGATGGTGTGGATGTAGGTGCTACCGTTCTGACTGGAGGCTACCACATACACCCGATTGCCCTTGCTGTTGGGCAAGGTCGCCACTGCACCGGCCTCATTTGGCATCACCAACGTACCCACCAGTTTGCCAGTGGTGGTATTGACGATCGACAGCTCCGGCTTGGGCTGTTTGGTGTTGGTACCGCTGGCCACGTAGGCAAAGTTGTCCGCCTGGACAGCGGTCATCGCCAGCAGCCCAAAAGCAAGCAGCATCCTGTTGAATAGCTTCATTTTTCTACAAAATCCAAATGCCCGCGCAAGTATTCGGTTTCACACAGGTTTAGCGGCCAGTGGCAGGATTTTATTAGGGATTTTGGCCGGGAAAAGCTCCCGGCCTACAATGACTTACTGCAACCGCGCGATGTCCGCACAACCGGTGAACAGTGATGTCAGTTTGCCCAGCAACGCCAAACGATTGTCCCGCACTTTGCTGTCATCCGCCATGACCATGACCTGATCAAAGAAGGCGTCGACCGGTTCACGCAGCACCGCCATCTGTTGCAGCGCGCTGGTGTAATCAAACGCCGCCATGGCGGGCTTCACCGCCTCACTGACATTGACGATGCCCTTGAACAATGCCTGTTCGGCGGCATCCTGCAGCAATGCCGTGTCCACGCTGGCGGGCACGGTGATGCCCTTTTCCGCCGCCTGGCGCAGAATGTTGCTGGCGCGCTTGTTGGCCGCAGCCAGCGCTTCGGCCTGTGGCAACTGACGGAAGGCGTTAACCGCGCGCACCCGCTGGTCAAAATCGTAGGGACGGGTTGGCTGGGTGGCCAATACCGCCTCGTAGACATCGCCGCCAATGTTGATGTCGCTGTAATAAACGCGTAGACGCTCCAGCATAAAGTCGAACACCTGCTTGCCCAGTCCGGCATCAAACGATTTGCCCGCCGCCTTGTAGCGAGCCACACCCTCGTTGACCAACGCCTGCAGATCCAGTTGGCTCAGACCGCGCTCGATGATAATGCGCAGCACGCCAATCGCCGCACGACGCAGCGCAAACGGGTCCTTGGAGCCGGTGGGCGGCTGACCAATACCGAAAATACCCACCAGGGTATCGATCTTGTCGGCAATCGCCACCGCCTGACCGGCCACACCACGAGGCAGCTCATCGCCTGCAAAACGCGGCATGTATTGTTCGTTCATCGCGGCGGCCACGGCCTCTGCCTCGCCATCGTGACGGGCGTAGTACTGCCCCATAATGCCCTGCAGTTCGGGGAACTCGCCGACCATTTCGCTCATCAGGTCGCACTTGGCCAATTCACCGGCACGGATGGCTTCGGCCTTGTTGCCACCGGCCTGCCCGGCGATGAAGCCTGACAGTGCGGCAATACGTTCGGTTTTTTCAAACACGGTGCCCAGGTCTTTCTGGAATACTACCGATTTGAGCTGCTCGCGGCGTGCTGCCAGCGGCTTTTTGCGGTCTTGGTTCCAGAAGAAACCGGCGTCGGACAGACGCGGACGAATGACGCGCTCGTTGCCCTTTTGCACCGAGGTGATGTTTTTGCTGTCGATGTTGGCGACGGTGATGAAATGGGGCAGCAGCTTGCCGGACTTGTCCAGCAGATGGAAATATTTCTGGTGGCCCTTCATCGCCGACACCAGCGCCTCGGCCGGAATCTGCAGGAAGGCTTGTTCAAAGTTGCCCATCAGCGCATGCGGCCATTCCACCAGACCAGTCACCTCGTCCAGCAGCGCCGGATCAATGACAGCAGTACCGCCAGCCTTCAACGCCACTTCCTCTACCTGCGCCTTGATCGCCGCCTGACGACGTTCAAACGAGGCCAATACATGGCCTTCGGTTTCCAGCAGGGTTTCGTACGCTGCCGGCTCGGCCACGGTCAGCGCCGCCGGGTGATGGAAGCGATGACCCAAGGTCTCGCGCCCGGCCTTGCAGCCGAGGATCTCGCACTCGATCACATCCTTGCCCAGCAACATCACCAGCCAATGCGCCGGACGCACGAACTGATGATCAACACTGCCCCAGCGCATGCGCTTGGGGATGGGCAGTTTGTGCAGCGATTCTTCGACCATCGCCGGCAACAACGCGGCAGTCGCCTGCCCCTGGACGGACTGTTTGAACACCAGCCATTCGCCCTTGTCGGTTTTCAGCACTTCCAGCGCCTCGACGGTGGTGCCGCAGGAACGGGCAAAACCTTCGGTCGCTGGCGTGGGGCAGCCGTCTTCCTTGTAGGCCGACTGCACCGCCGGACCACGACGTTCGGAAACTTTGTCCGCCTGCTTGCTTTGCAGACCTTTGATCATTACCGCCAAACGTCTTGGCGCGGCGTAAGTAATTACTTCGCCATGTTTCAGTTCGGCTTTTTTCAGCCCTTCGACGATGCCGTCGGCAAAGGCATCGGACAGTTTTTCCAACGCCTTGGGCGGCAGCTCTTCTGTTCCCAGCTCAACCAGGAAGTCGCGTACATCAGCCATTATTTCTGACCTCCTTGCACCATGGGGAAAC
Source organism: Gammaproteobacteria bacterium (assembly GCA_029884425.1). NCBI lineage: Bacteria > Pseudomonadati > Pseudomonadota > Gammaproteobacteria > Gammaproteobacteria bacterium. The sequence goes on along the minus strand of JAOUHV010000005.1, from coordinate 19,541 downwards.
CGAGTTTTTCACGGTTGTCGTAATACGCCTGGGCCACGGCGCGGGCCAGGGCACGAACGCGGCCGATGAAGCGGGCGCGCTCGGTGACCGAGATAGCGCGGCGCGCATCCAGCAGGTTAAAGGTGTGCGAGGCTTTCAACACCATTTCGTAAGCAGGCAGCGGCAGACCGGCTTCGATCAGCTTCTGGCTCTGCGCTTCGCAGGTGTCAAACCAGGAAAACAGCGACGGCACGTCGGCATGCTCAAAGTTGTAAGTGGACATTTCCACTTCGTTCTGGTGGAACACGTCGCCGTAGGTGACAGTGCCCAGCGGGCCTTTGGCCCAAACCAGATCGTAAACGCTCTGCACGCCCTGCAGGTACATGGCCAGACGTTCCAGACCGTAGGTGATCTCGCCAGTCACGGGTTTGCAGTCCAGACCGCCCACCTGCTGGAAGTAAGTAAACTGCGTCACTTCCATGCCGTTGAGCCACACTTCCCAGCCCAGACCCCAGGCACCCAGGGTAGGGCTTTCCCAGTCGTCTTCGACGAAGCGAATGTCGTGCTCCAGCGGATCAAAGCCCAGGTGTTTCAATGACCCCAGGTACAGCTCCTGAATATTTTTCGGTGACGGTTTGATCACCACCTGGAACTGGTAATAGTGCTGCAGACGGTTGGGGTTTTCGCCATAACGACCGTCAGTGGGACGACGCGAAGGCTGCACGTAGGCAGCACTCCAGGGCTCGGGGCCAATGGCACGCAGAAAGGTCGCGGGATGGAACGTACCGGCACCCACTTCCATATCAAACGGTTGAGTGATAACGCAGCCCTGTTGGGCCCAATAGTCCTGCAGGGCAAAGATCAGGCCCTGAAAGGTCGACAGGTCGAATGTTTTACTGGTCATGGAAGAAACTTTGCGTGTCCCAGAAGAAAAATGGGCGACAGTATACCTTGATTGTGTCCGTGAATCAGCGCCTTGTGGCCGAGTGTGATGCGCTTGGCAGTGGAATTGGTCAGCAAAATACGTTTTTTTGTTGGGTACCACGCTAAAGGCCACCTCGATCCCGGTCGATTTTGTTTTTAGGATCAAAGGGAAAGATTACTTATGCGCAGTATCGTCGTCGAACCCACCGCCACCGCTGGCTGGCATTCGCTGGTGCATGAAGCCGAAGCCTTATGCGAACAGCATCTGCATCAGGAAAGTGAAAGCTATCTGGTGTTCCTGCTGATGCGTTTTTTGCAGCGCCCGGAAATGGGATCACGCATTCTCGCCACCGATTATCTGGAAAGTTTTCTCGCCCACGGCGAACGACGCAAGGAAAACCTGCGCGAAGTGGGTGATCACTGTCTGCTGTTCTCTGGCCTGTTCCCGCAAATTGCCGAACGCCGCCGGGTGAAAGTCAGCTATTACGTCAATCTGGGACGCAGCGCCTACGGGGTATTGTCAGAAGAACATCACGCGCAACTGGCGGACATGTATCAGGTGCTGTGCGAAGAATTCGTGCCGATGATGGATGTGCTGCAGGCAGTGCGCAAACTGGGACAAAACCAGCCCAATCTCAACCCGCTGGCCGCACTGGAATTATGGCTGGATACCGGCAGCCGCCAGGCGCTGGACAGCCTGGGTAAAACCACCTCGGCCACACCGGTGAAAGGTTCTGGCCAGCGTCACTAGACCAGCTCGCCGCCGGCAATGTAGGCACTGACGTTTCGCCCCAGAAACTGCGATATTGCCCGCACAGTATAAAACACTTCCACCGTGTGCAGCGCACGGGCGTTGGCCTGATACGTTTTAGCCAGCGCCGTTTCCAGTGGGGTATGCACCAAAAACACCCAACTGCCCACCGCCAGACCCAGCCTGCGGTTCCACGACACCAGTTTTTTCATGTCTCGGGGGTGAAACCCCAGTTTTGCGTCGCGCAAATCCACAATGACGGCATAGCCCTGCCGATATTCGTCACTGCGCGCCAATACCGCCAACGAACGCTTTACGTCAGCAAATTCAACACTGTCTTCAAGGCGAACCGACACCAGTTCGACTTCGGGAAAGATTTGATGGGAGATCATTATTGTTTTTGTCTATCGTCTGACCACAGCAGGCGCAGGAGCTTATATAACCACCCACGGCAATAAAACCGATATTAACAAGGGGATATGAGAAAAAAATAAGCACTTGCACAACCCCTCATTTTCAGCAACGCGTAAGGTATTGAAACGCCAAGAAACAATACTTTCGACCCGTCATCAGCGGCGACTAAAGAATCCCTGTTCAACACCGATAACAACTACATATTGTGGTTATAAAAAAAAACGGCCCAATATATGCTAAATCCACAGTAAGCGAGTACGACAAATCCACCCTGCTGCAAGGCGTGGACAGACGGCAAAACAGACCGCTTTTTTATGCCGAAAGATGAGGGGCAAAGCCATGTTGGAACACATACTCAGAGCGTTCTTTCATTTCGAAAAGGTCCACGGCGAACCCGCCAATGTGCTGGACATCAGCCACGAACACTACCAGATGTTACAGGCCGAATACCCGCAACTGTTTGGCGCCGAGCGGGAAATAGAACTGGGATTCCACATTTGTTTGCACTCCAGCCGCGACCAAACCCATCCCAGTGTGCGCAAAATGGTTTGCTGGCACGAGCGCCGTCAGCCAGCCTACGAGTTGCTGGCCAGAGCCATGCACTAACGAGTTTGATGGGGTTCCTGGCGTCGGCGTAAGCGGGCGGCTGCCAGCACCAGGAGCCCTATCACCATCCCTGCATCCAGCGCCGATCGGCCACCCTTAGCGTTGGGCTCGCTGGTCACCGGGCCAGGCTTCCAGGTCACGTTTTTCAACCAGCCTTTGTCAAACCCGGCCTGATTTCCCCCGTTCTTGTGATAGACCCATTCCACCCGGTTGCTACTGGCAGTCAATCCGACTGTGCGTCGATCCCAAATGTCGGCCTCACCACTCAGACTAGCAACGATCTGCCCGTTCACCTTTAACAGTAAACCGTCATAGCTCAGTTCCGACGATGTTTTCCAGTCAAAACTAAGATATCCCGTACCTGCAAACCGCGTCATCAGCACCGATTCCTCGTTGTCGAATACCGTGCCACTGGAAAGCACGTATTGCTTTACCTGGTCGTCATATACCCGCTGCCAGCCAGCCCCGACACGTGACGCGTTACTGCCGGTGTAGACGGGATCACTCAGCCCGAGCGTATTGCTAAACTCCATGTTGTACGCCAGCAAATGCGCCCCAACGTGCAAATTTATCGTTTCACCGTTATCAAACAGCAACTGATAATCAACACCGATGGTTTGTTCCAGATTACTACTGGGCGACACGTACAGGTTCAACCTGACCGTGCAACTGCCCCCGGAGGCTAGTGCATCGCAGCCGATGGACTGCAGAGTCACGTAGTTCGAATTGTTGTTGACAGCGTTGGAGTTGACGAGACTGCGCAGGCCATTGCTGTGGTTAACGATGGTGATCGTTTGCAGGCCATTTTCGCCCACCCCCTGGTAGGAAAAATCAACCATTGAGTGATTAGCCTGTACGCCACGTACTCCCTGAACGTAACTGTTAATCCAATCCGCGTAGGCACTCACCCGGGTGTAAACGCCTGGAAAACCCGACGAACACCCGCTCCCATAACTCACCAGGCCGGCCAACACCGGTGTCTGCGGATAATTCAGCAACAACGGCCCACCGCTGTCGCCCGAGCATGAATCCGCCATTCCCGGCGCCGGTCCGCCGGCACACAACTGCGTTGCAGCCATGTAGTCAGCGCCGTATGCGCCACCACAGGTGTAGTCATCCGCATAGGGCACCTGAGCCGACAGCAGCGTGTTGGAGTATTGCGGCGAGGTCGTTGTGGTACTCGTTGCCCCCCAGCCCATTACCGTCAGCGGGTCCTGACTTTGTAGCGCAGTCAACTGCTGGCCACTGGCCAAGGTCAGCGACGTTAATGGCGTTGGTTTAGCCAGTTTGATCAGCGCGATATCATTGATAATCTGAACTTTGTCGTAACCGGGGTGAACAAAAATCGCCGCCACGGCGGTACGAGGTACAAAGTCACTCAAAACCGATTGCCCCAGGGCGACGCTCAAATCTTCGATGCTGGGATTATCATCAACGCAGTGGGCGGCGGTCACCACCCATTGCGGCGCAATCAAGGTCCCGCCACAGATGGCCCCGCCCCGGCCACTGTTCTGCCAGCGGTTGTCCAGCACAGCCACCATCCACGGGTGCGCGCTATCGACTACCGTCCCACCAATGACCTGATGAGGCGAATACGCCACCGCCGGCCACGACAATGCGCAGGCCAGTCCGCACCACAAAAACCACCCCAACCGCCTCATTTCAATCGCTATTCCCCACAACTCACCTTGATCCACGCTAGCACGTCGCATGCACCAGGCCAAGCACCTGCCACGACGCCTGTGACCGGCATCGCAGTCCCCGACCGCCTGTAGCGTGCATTTTTTGCTATAATCGCGTCCTTTTTTCACCACGCGGATTGAGTTTCATGAGTACACAACGCAAAGCGGTCGCCCTGGTTTCCGGCGGCCTGGATTCCATGCTGGCGGTCAAAGTCATGTTGGAACAGGGCATACACGTCGAGGGCATTAACTTTTTTACCGGCTTTTGCGTCGAAGGCCACACCCACGCCATTCGCAACAAAGACAAGAACAAACAGAAGCGCAACAACGCCCTGTGGGTAGCCGAGCAGTTGGGCATCAAGCTGCACATCATCGACGTGGTGGAAGAGTACAAAGACGTGCTGATCAACCCCAAGCACGGCTACGGTGCCAACATGAACCCCTGCCTGGACTGCAAAGGCTTCATGGTGCGCAAGGCACTGGAGTGGATGAAAGAAAACAATTTCGACTTCATCATCACCGGCGAAGTGGTCGGCCAGCGCCCCATGTCCCAGCGCCGCGACACCATGCCGGTGGTCGCCCGCGAATCCGGCGCGTTTGACCTGTTGGTGCGTCCGCTGAGTGCGCAAAACCTGCCCGCCACCCTGCCCGAGCGCGAAGGCTGGATCAGCCGCGAGAAAATGCTGGGCTTTAACGGCCGTGGCCGCAAACCGCAAATGGCACTGGCCAAGCAGTACGGCTTTACCGACTATGCCCAACCCGCCGGCGGCTGCTGTTTCCTGACTGACAAAAATTACTCTGACCGTCTGGTCGACCTTTGGCAGGCACGTCACAGCCGCGATTACGAGATGGACGACGTGATGCTGCTCAAAGTCGGTCGCCATATCCGCCCCGCCGCGCACTTCAAATTGATCGTTGGTCGCGAAGACGGTGAAAACCGCTTCCTGGAAGGCTACCGCAAACTGTTCCCGCACATTCGCACCCAGTGCCCCGGCCCACTGGTGCTAGTGGACGGCGTGCCCACCGATGCGGATCTGGAAATTGCCGCCAGTGTTGCGGCACGTTTCTCCAAGGAAAAAAATGCCGAAACGGTCGGCGTGGAAATCACCGACAAAAACGGCGTCACCCGTGTTGCCCAAGTCAAACCCATTGACGATGCCTTGATGGAGAGCTGGTACATATGAGCGAACACAACCTGGACGCGCGTCGCCTGCTCTGCCCCATGCCGGTGATTCGTACCCAGAACAAGGTCAAACAACTGGCCCCGGGTGACATACTGGAAGTTTTTTGTACCGACCCCGGCGTCAAGGCCGACATTCCCGCCTGGTGCCGCATCAACGGTCATCATGTGCTGGGAATCCGTGAAGAAAACGGCGACATTATCGTTCGCATCCAGGTGAACGATCACTAGAAGACGCCGGCTACACCATCAGCAAGCTGCACTCACAAATTTCTGTTGAAGTCGCATGGCTTTTGGCGCTAGTCTTCCTCGCTGATTAAACCGGGCAGGCCAAACATCGCCTCCCGCAGCACCCGTGCCCACTGGCAAGGCCAGTTGCGCACAATAATGGTGCACAAAAAGAACTATTGCACTTAAATGGTGCATTCAGAGAGAAGTATCGCGCAACGCTCGCAAGATCGATTCGCTAACTCACTGACTTTATTAGTAAGCCAACGCGTGGCATGGTTCATGCCTCGGGCAGCGGCAATAACTGAATTGAAGGTTCCAGTGGCTGGAACCCCAATATGAATCTGGCAATCCATACTCGGAGAAACGAAATGTCAAAAGCGATCGACATGATTAAGGAACACGGCGTTAAATTCGTCGATTTCCGTTTTACTGATTTCCACGGCAAAGAACAGCACGTCACTGTTCCTGCTCACACTGTCGACGAAGACACGTTCGTTGATGGCAAGATGTTCGACGGTTCCTCCATCGCCGGCTGGAAAGGTATCGAAGCATCCGACATGATCATGATGCCTTTCTCTGACACTGCCGTTCTGGACCCATTCGCTGAAGAAGTGACCCTGAACATCCGTTGTGACGTTATCGAGCCTGCCACCGGTCAAGGCTATGAGCGTTGCCCACGTTCTTTGGCCAAGCGCGCTGAAGCCTACCTGAAATCCACGGGTATCGCTGACACCGCATTCTTCGGTCCAGAGCCCGAATTCTTCATCTTCGACGACATCCGTTGGGGCGCTGACATGAGCGGCTGCTTCGTGAAAATCGACTCTTCCGAAGCTGCATGGAACTCTGGCACCGAGTACGACGGCGGCAACATGGGTCACCGTCCTGGCGTTAAAGGCGGCTACTTCCCAGTACCACCCGTTGACTCATCTTCTGACCTGCGTTCTGCCATGGTTCTGGCCATCGAAGAAATGGGCGTGCCTGTTGAAATTCACCACCACGAAGTGGCCACTGCCAACCAGTGTGAAATCGGTACCAAGTTCTCTACCCTGACTGAGCGCGCTGACTGGGTTCAGATCCAGAAGTACTGCACACACAACGTTGCCCACATCTACGGCAAAACCGTAACGTTCATGCCCAAGCCCATCGTTGGCGACAACGGTTCTGGTATGCACGTTCACATGTCTCTGGCCAAAGATGGCAAGAACCTGTTTGCTGGTGACCAGTACGGCGGCCTGTCTGAACTGGCTCTGTACTACATCGGTGGCGTTATCAAACATGCCAAGGCACTGAACGCGATCACCAATCCGTCTACCAACTCTTACAAGCGTCTGGTACCACACTTCGAAGCACCCGTACTGCTGGCTTACTCTGCCCGCAACCGTTCTGCTTCTATCCGTATTCCTTACGTCACCAGCCCCAAAGGCCGTCGTATCGAAGCACGCTTCCCAGACCCCGCAGCTAACCCCTACATGGCGTTCGCTGCACTGATGATGGCTGGTCTGGACGGTATCCAGAACAAGATCCACCCTGGCGATGCCATGGACAAGAATCTGTACGATCTGCCACCAGAAGAACTGAAAGAAGTTCCACACGTGTGCAGCTCTCTGCAGGAAGCGCTGACTTCTCTGGACAAAGATCGCGAGTTCCTGACTCGTGGTGGCGTGTTCACTGACGACATGATCGACGCTTACATCGGCATCAAGACCGAGCAGATGAACCGCGTAAACATGACCGTTCACCCTGTTGAGTTTGATCTGTACTACAGCGTGTAATCTTCGCCAAGTCTGCACCATGAAAAAACGCCCTTCGGGGCGTTTTTTCTTTTCTGCCCCACCAACGAGCATCGGCCACTTGCAAACGCACCAATATGGTGCATAAATTAGTTCGTCTCCCTTGGTGCATTTGCGCCGCCACCCGCAGCCACCCAGACAGCAACACCGCAACACGCACAACCATTTGTTTATATTGAAATTTACTCGCAACAAAAGAATTTATTTGGGATTGGAGCGATATTTGCTCTGACAGCAAGGTGAACAAAACAACGATGAACAACATGCCCATAGACGGTGATCGACGCATCCTGGACAACCTGCTGACCGCAGTGATTGAGCTGGACGAACAAGGCAAAGTGGCCTATCTGAACAGTGCTGCGGAAAGCCTGCTTGGCCACAGCCGCCGCCAGCTGCTGGGCATATCCGCCAAAATGATTTTTGCCACCAGCCCCCATGTTTTCAAGCTCATCCAGCAAGCCAGCACCGAAGGCCAAAGCCTGATCCGCCGCGAACTGGAGATCAGCTATTCACCGGTCGAACGGACACGCAAAGTCGACTGCAGTTTTCACCCCATCATCACCCAGAGCGGTACCCGCCTGCTGCTGGAAATGCGCAACGTCGACCGTGCGCTGCGCATCGCCCGCGAGGAAAGCCTCATCGCCCAGCAGCACGCCATGAAACTACTGGTACGCGGCCTGGCCCACGAAGTTAAAAATCCGCTGGGAGGTCTGCGCGGCGCAGCGCAACTGCTGGAACGACAACTGCCCGATGCTGCGCTGCGGGAATACACCCAGATCATCATCGGCGAAGCCGACCGGCTGCAAAAACTGGTCGATGAACTGCTCGGCCCCAACAAAATCGTCAGTCGCGAACCGCTCAACATTCACGAAGTGCTGGAGCACGTCCGCCAACTGGTCAGCGCCGGCAGCCCGCCCAGCCTGACCTTTGTCCGCGACTACGACCCCAGCATTCCCGACATCCGCGCCGACCGCAATCAACTGATCCAGGTGGTCCTCAACATCGTCCGCAATGCCAAGGAGGCACTGGCCGACCAGGGCCGCATCACCCTGCGCAGCCGCGCCCTGAGTCAGTTCACCATCGGTCACACCTGTCACCGCCTGGTACTGCGGGTCGACATTATCGACAACGGCCCCGGCATTCCCACAGAACTGCTGGACCAGATTTTCTACCCCATGGTCACCAGCAAACCCAATGGCACCGGCCTGGGCCTGTCCATAGCACAAACCATCATTGGTCAGCACGGCGGACTGGTGGAATGCCGCAGCGAACCAGGCCACACCGTGTTTTCCATTTTGCTGCCCATTAACGAACAACAACCCTGAGGCTTCAGCGCATGTCCGCGAAACAAACTGTCTGGATTATCGACGACGACCGCTCCATCCGCTGGGTGCTGGAAAAAGCGCTGCAACAGGCAGATGTTCAGACGCGCACCTTCGACAGCGCCGAAGGTATCATTCAACGCCTGAAGCGCGAGCAGCCCGACGCCATCATTTCCGACATTCGCATGCCCGGTCAGGACGGTCTTAGCCTGCTGGCCGACATTGGCAAGCAGTTCCCCGAGCTGCCGGTCATCATCATGACCGCCCACTCCGACCTGGACAGTGCGGTACAGGCCTATCAGGGCGGCGCGTTTGAATATCTACCCAAACCGTTCGACGTCGACGATGCGGTGGATCTGGTGCAGCGCGCGGTCGAACACCGCCGCCACAGTGCCACCACCAGCACCAGCGCTCCCCTGACCAATGTACCGGAAATCATCGGCGAAGCGCCCTCCATGCAGGAAGTATTTCGCGCCATTGGCCGACTGTCGCGTTCCAACATCAGCGTGATGATCAACGGCGAATCCGGCACCGGCAAGGAATTGGTCGCCCACGCACTGCATCGCCACAGCCCGCGCAGCAACCATCCGTTCATCGCCATCAACACCGCAGCCATCCCCAAGGATCTGCTCGAATCCGAACTGTTTGGCCATGAAAAAGGTGCCTTCACCGGCGCACAAAGCCAACGCAAGGGCCGGTTTGAACAAGCCGACGGCGGCACGCTGTTTTTGGACGAAATTGGCGACATGCCCGCCGAACTGCAAACCCGTTTGCTGCGCGTACTAGCCAGCGGCGAGTTCTACCGCGTCGGCGGCCTGGAACCAGTGCGGGTCAACGTGCGAATCATCGCCGCCACCCACCAGGACCTGGAATCACTGGTCAAACGCGGCGATTTTCGCGAGGACCTGTTCCACCGCCTGAACGTCATCCGCGTCCACCTGCCGCCCTTGCGCGAACGCCGCGAAGACATCGGCCTACTGATGCGTCACTGCCTGAGCCGCGCTGCGCAGGAACTGGAAGTCGAAACCAAACAACTTCGCCCCGATACCGAGCAGTTTCTGGTCAACCTGCCCTGGCCGGGCAACGTCCGCCAACTGGAAAACATCTGTCGCTGGCTAACGGTCATGGCCCCCGGCCCGGAAATCCACCTGGACGACCTGCCCCCCGAACTGCGCCACGACACGGCTCCGCCCTCCGCCGAAGGCGACTGGCGCGCGGATCTGCGCCAATGGGCGACCTCGCAACTGCGACTGGGCGCCATCGACCTGATGCAAACCGCCGGCAGCGATTTTGAGCGCATCATGATTGACGTCGCACTGAAGCACACCGGTGGTCGCCGTCAGGACGCCGCACGCCTGCTCGGCCTGGGACGCAACACCCTGACGCGCAAGATCAAAGAGCTGGACATGGAATCCATGCTGACAGACGAGTAAACTTGGGCGCTTTGTCGTGCCCGAGAACCTCATGCTGCACATCGCTCTGTACCAGCCCGAAATTCCACCCAACACCGGCAACATCATGCGCCTGGTGGCCAACATGGGTTTCACCCTGCACCTGATTGAACCGCTGGGCTTCAAGCTGGAGGAAAAATCATTGCGCCGCGCCGGTCTGGACTACAAAGACTGGGCAAATGTCATCGTCCACCAGGATTATGCCGGCCTGCTGGCCCGACTTCCCAACGCGCGCATTTTTGCCTGCTCCACTCACGGCCGGCAGAACTATGCGCAGGTTCGCTATCAAGCGGGTGATATTTTGTTGTTTGGACCGGAAACCCGTGGCCTACCTGCCAAACTGCGCCTGGCACTGCCGCCGGAACAAGTCATCCGCATTCCGATGGTGGCCGAAAGCCGCAGCCTGAACCTGTCCAACGCCACCGCCATCATTGCCTACGAGGCATGGCGTCAACTGGATTTCGCCGGTGCCGTTGACACAATTCGACCGGCATAAAAAAACCCACCGGCAGCTGACCGAAGTCAGCCACTGGCGGGTTCGAGGGGTCGGTATTAACTCAACTTATTTTTTGCGGCTCATCGTTACCGCTGCGCCAACAATGATGACCAGCAACAGTGCCAGCAACCACAATCCATATTTCTCCAAGAATCCGGGCTCAGGTGGCGGAGGGGGCGCAGGCGCCTCAACCGACACGGTGCGATCAAAACTGCGAATATCGCGACTCACACTGTGATTGCCCATGGTAAACACCGCGTTTAGCTGTGCACGTACGTTGTATCCACCCGCCGTCGAGGGCTTGATTTCCCAGCGCCAGTCATAGCGCGAAGATTGCTCCAGTGGCTGTGACTGATCTGCCAGCGGCGTTACCTGAAAACCGTCGGCCTGAAGCGTCGTTTCCAGCGCAATGCTCATGCTATCCAACACTTTTTTCGCACCTGCCGAACTCGCCAGCTCCCGACGCATATTGTCGACGGACCTGGCCAAACTAACGTTCAACTCGACGCTGCCAGTGTCTGTCAATTGCAACGTCGTCGGTGCATCGAAACGCAGCTCGGCATTGCGCATCATCGCCACCATCTGATCCACCAGCACGTTGGGATCGACTGGCGGTGTTTTTTGTACGACACGCTTCTTGACCACCGGCTTTTTGCGCGGCTCGGCCACCACCTGGGGAGGCGGTGGGGGTGGCGGCTCTTCGACCACCGGCAGCACATCTTCCAGTACCGGCAGCGGTTCTGCGACTTCGGGTGGCGCTTCCTCCACCACCGGTGCCGCAGCAGCTTCCTCAGCCGGCGCTTCGGGCGCTACCGATTTATTTCCACAGGCAACCAACGCCAGAGAAAACACGCACAACAGCAATACCGTCACGGTTCGATTGGGTGAAATCAATTGAGTATTCATTTGCCTCTACCAAAAAAATAAATGCACGCCATCCAATTCATACCCAGCCGACCGGCGGGCCGCGTCGCATTCGTTTTCAAACTGCGCTTTGCGCAGATCTACCAGGAGTGACCGCCGTCGAAATTAAAATTTGTACGTCGAGCGGCCCAAAAGCACGTCCGAGCTTTTTCCCGGCCACAATAGGCCATGCGGTTTGTGTGCCAGAAATTTCGTAGGTAATTGGAAAAGTGGTGTTTTTTGCAGGTTTCGCACAACAAACAGGCTCATTTTTGCCAATACGCGAAAGCGTTTTTCATCATCATTGCTCACGCTACGATTTTGGCAGGTAATGTTTTCTCTACGTCTTGCTGCGTTTTTTGAAATAGATATCGCAACCGCAGGAAGTGCAACGCCAATGGGGTTGGTCATCGAATAGTTCGCAGCCGCCAAAGGTAATTTCGCCACGCTCGATTTCGTCTTGGGAGAAGGCGGTAATATCAGGGTAGCCGTAGATAATCCTGGCCACCGGGCTGTGATTGCAACGGGGGCAGTGTTGCGGTTTGCTGGAGGCGCGGTATTGCTTATCGGCCTCAACCAGTTCGCGCAATGCCCGCCTCCTGTCATCGGATAGTGGTTTGCCGTTGTCGATATTATCAAAATCGACGCTGGCGAGTTCGCCCAGCACATAGTTGTCTTCATCCGGCAGGGCGACGCAGTAGCCTTTATTCAGCGCGTCACGCAGTTCTTCGCGCCCCACGCACAAATAGACCTGTTGCTGGCAGCTATTGCAATAGCGAACAGCGGGATCGTCGGTCTCGTCCAGGTTTTGCCACAGTTTGGGGCATTTAAAGCTGAATTCGCAAAATCGTACCTTTATGGACATGGTGTTCTTCCTGAAATGCCTCGGAAAAGGGTCCCACTGAAGGGGTCAGAGTAAGCTTACTCTGACCCCAAGCATACGCGCAGCATCAAGAATAGCATCCCAGAAGGCAAGCTCGCAGCAGCCTACACCGCCGCTGACTCCGAAAATTGGGACGACTATTGCGGCCCCCAGATCAGTCGAGCAGGCTTGCCAATTACGCGACTTAAAGAATGGAGCGACAAACCCGGACTGTATGGCGACCCGCTGGGAGATATTGTTTTTGGGGTGCAGTGCGGGGCCGGAACCGTTCCGGGAATCCCCTGCCCTGAGGGCATTTTTCCTGGGGGTGTCCCCGGGGCTTTGGCAGATGGTTCCGGCCCGGTTCCGGGGGATGGTTTTGATAATCCCCGGGGCACCCCCGGGGATTTTGAAGATATTACCTGGCTACCACAGCCTATGAGTAATTCAATTATGGATGGGAAAAGAGGCTTTGCTAACTTGGAGTTCTGTCAATAACTATACGCTCAATAAGTTGCAAACGCGCAAGCAAGAAATTCACCTATGTGGCTCACCCAAATCCAATATACCTCCTTTTAGAGATATATAATCCAAATGAACCTTTTTATACATTGATAGTTCACCAACACTTATTTCAGTTTCCCTATATACCGGACTCTCAATCTCAACCTTAAAATTGCGCCCAGTATCGAAAGCTACATCATTATTGTGAGCCTCTGTGAAACCTTCAATGCTGTCTATTTCATTCAGAAATTCATCAAAAAAATTTAAAACTTCCTGATACTCGTCTGGAGAAATATCATGTCGAAGTAGAGCAATGATACCAACTTCATACTCTTCCCTTTCTTCATAGCTATCGAGAATCACATATATCCCACGAATAGACACGCTATGAGTATAAAAAAAGCTTACATTTTCAGCTTTTTCTAATACAGGAAAGAACTTTTTATTAAAGGAGTCTGGAAGTGCTGATCTAATATATCGATTCGCGCGCCAAACAGCGACTGTTACAGTTTCTTCTGTCGGAAGAAAACCACATGGCTTGAGTTCAGCTAATATAGATTTATCTATGTATACGCCTTTCCATATGCTAGCTTTGAAAATTTTGCAACTAATTTCCAGATTTAAATAGCGCGAGCTTTTAGTAAAGAAATTCTTGTCATGAGGTTTATCCTCAAGTGAGAATACCAAAAATTCAACATATGGCTCATGAGATACAGATGCGGCAATGTCACAATCTTGGGATACCGCAACAAGAACCTCACCTTCTTTAAGTCTATTTTTTCCTTCAGGACGACGATCTTTCTCATTTATCCTTGTATTAACAATACGATTTCTCTGTTCGTCACTCAGGTTCTTTTTCTTTACTGTTAAAAAAGCTCCTTGCCTCCAGCCATTTTCGATAAGGTCAGCCGCTGTATCATTCACACGAATTAGCCTGAAAACTTAGAAATATTTTTCAAGCGCTCAGATTCTGAAATACTAGCACTCGACAACCTATTTGAGCGACGCACCAACTCATCAGAAACTTTGCCCGCTACTTCAACGATAAGCTCTACATCCAATTTATCTTGGATAAGTAAACTAAACAATGTAATGCCTTCGACGCTCAATCTCTTCGAACTGGCTCCAGGCGCTACTTTAAGTGCTTTACGCAACGGCGCCAATATAGATCGAATTTCTTCATATCTTTCCAGCTGTTTAGGAGAAATATTCGCATTTGCATTCTTAGAGTGGTTATAGAGCGTTTGCCTTGAAACCTGAAACACCTCAGACAAATCTTTGACTGACAAACCTAGCGCCATCTTTGCATCGGAAATAATCGAATCTATACCTAGGAGCGTAACTTGCAACTTATCTGCGTTGCTGTAAAAAACACCTCTATTATGGGTGCTCCAAGACTCGCCAACAGCCATTTGATAATCACCACTAACCCTATTATCGACGACTCTCGCCCCCGTAGATCTCTGATTATATTCAAATGTAGAAGAATGAGCACTTGCCTGTGAAGGGCAAAAAGTAGAAACAAGCATTGCGGCTGCAGTTAGACGCACCTTGTTTTTCGTAGAAGCCGTATTCCAACTCATAACACTCTCCCTTTAAACTTTCCTTTTGCCCCACTCATTCTCTGCTTTTTCCGTCAAACTACCCCAAAATACATCACTTGTTACATCATGCAAGGCATTTATTTGCTTAATCACGGTGTCTCTAGCGTATCCTGGACTATCGGCAAAGGCATATTGGTGATCTATATCCATAATCCCATATGTCTTTGCAGTTAAATTGGCCCACCATGGATAACCTTGTATTAACATTACCGCATTGGGATCAGTCTCTATTAAGTTATCTGGAATTACCTTCGTTACTCTCCCTTCGGTAGCAACTTCTTCAAAAACAAGTTTTAGCGATTGATTCGCTCCAGTTTCAGCTGATGAAAAAGACACGCCGCCGGTATAAATCATGTTATGCCCAGTCAAAACATTGGGCAAAACATGGGGTTTAACGTATTCAGCAAGCCCACTAGAATTCGGTGAAGGAACAACCAAATCCACATACCTGAGCCCTACCCATTTAAGAGCGGTTTTCGTAAAACTATCTACAGCACCTTCTAGTATTTCTAATACTCGCTCAAAGGTATCCCGAAAATCTTCAAAACCACCATATTTCGTCGCCTTTAAAATCAAATCTGTCTCGGTAACTCTTACTAACTGGGTTTGTCCTGGTGCACGAAAAATATGTCGCGTCTCCATCCTTCTTCCAGTAGCTACATTCATGGACTCCTTTATATCCACTGAAGGATCAAGCTCAAGTGAAAAAACTCTACTAGGAATATAATCGGGGAAACCAAGCTCCATTAGAGCTCGATGCATAAAATCAACTTGATCTTCCTTTATTTGAGGAAGCTTAGAGAAGCGCAGATGTATTATGGCGTGTACTAACGGAGCCTTTTCAAGAATGTACTTAGCATTCATAACCACCCCTATATTTGCTTGCCCACATACCGAATATCGGCAGCTTTATACAACATTATAGTAATTTTTACACTTTTTTTTACACACTTTTTGACAATTTGTTTTACCTATTAGTTCATTAGACTTCAGTTACAACTATCTAATAGCTAAATAGTACTAATAAACCAAACTTAAATAATACGGAGCGAGCAACATGTGAATAAAAAATTTCTTGCTTCCACAATGCTTCCATGGCCAAAAACGAAAAAGCCCGAGCTAAAAAGCTCAGGCTTCTAAGTTTCTGATTTTACTCAGGGAATTGGTGGTGCCCAAGGGCGGAATCGAACCACCGACACGGGGATTTTCAATCCCCTGCTCTACCGACTGAGCTACTTGGGCCAAGGTGCGCGTATTAAACCCGCTGAGGCCCTCGACGTCAAGCGGATTTTGGCTAAGTGCCTGTTATTTAGCCAGCTTCGGGGGGAACAAAGCCTTCAGGCTGGGTCATGTCGCCACCGAAGAAGAACTTTTCCATTTCCTCTTCGAGAAACTTGCGGGCTTTGGGCTCGATGGGGCTCAGGCGATATTCGTTGATCAGTATGGTCTGCTGCTTGATCCATGTACCCCAGGCTTCCTTGGAGACATTGTCAAAAATGCGCTTGCCCAAATCGCCAGGATAGGTGGGACGGGCCAGACCTTCGGCCTCTTTGTTCAGTTTCACACAGTGAACCATGCGGGTCATGATGTAGCTCCTTCCAAATGCTGTCGCAGGCTGGCCAGCAGTTTTGTTACCGGCGCGGCACAGCCTATGTTGTTTGCGTGACCCGCTTTATACCAGTTTGTCTCCCGCCCTTCCATCACACGTGCCGTGTGGGTATTGGTCAGGCGCAGGATTTGCGGGGTGATATCCAGGTGATAATGACTGAAAGTGTGGCGAAACGGTGGCCAGCATTCCTCCTCAATCACGTTCAGACCCAGCTGCTGTTCGACCCATTGGGCGGCGTCGCCGTCACATTCAGGCAAACTCCACAGTCCGCCCCAGATGCCGGCAGGCGGACGCTTTTCCAGCAGGATTTCGTTGGCGTCATTGAGAATCAGCAGCATGGTGGTGGTTTTCACCGGCGTGGTTTTTTTCGGCTTGCTGACAGGAAAGGCAGTGGGCTTGCCCTGTTTGAAACCTTCGCAATCGCTTTGCACCGGACACAGCAGACAGGCCGGCTTGCTGCGTGTACACAGGGTCGCGCCCAGGTCCATGATCGCCTGGGTGTAATCGTTTACGCGGTTCTGCGGTGTAAATTGTTCCGCCAATTGCCACAACTGTTGCTCAATGGCAGTTTGCCCCGGCCAGCCGTCAATGGCCTGATGACGGGTCAGTACGCGCTTGACGTTGCCATCCAGAATCGGGTGACGCTGCTGACTGGACAGCGACAAAATGGCGCCGGCAGTGGAGCGGCCAATGCCGGGCAGCTGCTGTACCCGTTCGATATCCTGCGGAAACTCGCCATCATGTTCGGCCACAATGACTTGCGCGGCCTTGTGCAGATTGCGACCTCGGGCGTAATAACCCAGCCCGGCCCAATGCTGCAGCACCTCGTCCTGTGTGGCCATAGCCAACGCCTGCACATCAGGAAAGCGCACCATGAATTTTTCGTAATACGGTATCACCGTACTCACCTGGGTTTGCTGCAGCATGATTTCGGAAACCCAAACCCGATAGGGGGTTTGATTTTGCTGCCAGGGCAGGTCGTGGCGGCCATGTTGGTCAAACCAACGCAGCAGGCGTTCGGCAACGGGGGAGATGGTCATCGGTTTTATGGGTTGTTGAGTCGTGTTAGTCTTTTAACTTGTTGCCACTAAGAGAAAAAAATAATCCCATGGCCAGCCAGGAACAGAAAATCATTAACGTCAAGGACGACAAGGGTGCCGCCAGCGACGGCGTGTTGCATTATACCAGCTACAACCCCGCTGACCGCCTGGGTCGTGCTGCCATCGCCCTGGTTGCCTGCCTGATTGCTGCGGGCGTGACGCTGTTCATCCCCATTGCCCACTTTTTCCTGGTGCCAGCGTTTCTGATCGCCGGCCCGGTGCTGTTTTTTCTGCGCTACAAGCAAACAGACGCCAAGGGAAACGTCGACAGCCGTTGCCCGCGCTGCCACGAATCCGTGGTGATTGAACTGGAAGCCACCGACAAGTTGCCCAAGTGGAGCTTTTGCCCCAAGTGTGACTGCTCGCTGGAGCTGTCGGAAAAATAGGTCGCGCCGCAATATTCGCCTATAATGCGGCCACTAAACATAGTTACCGGAGATAGCTGACATGAAATTATTTATGGGCCTGACACTGCTGGGAATTTTTTTGCTGTCGGCACTGGTGAGTATCGGTCTGTTTCTGTTTCAGACCGGGGTCATCAACCCCTAGAAAAACCGGCACTGGAAAACTGGAGCGGGCGATGGGAATCGAACCCACGCTAGTAGCTTGGGAAGCTACAGTTCTACCATTGAACTACGCCCGCAAACCTCGCCAATCTTTTTAACCCGGTACAGCAAGATTTGCCAAGCTATTTTCACTCAAAGCGGAAATAGGCTGGCTGGCCGCGACGCCACACCGGAGAGACACCGGGCTGCACTTCTGTCCGCCAGGGCGCAACATTGGCAGTACGGAAAAACACCCCCGCCGTCGGGCTGATCTGCAATGAACTTCCGCCCAGTAGCCACGCCTGACCATTGAAGTCGATCATCGCCGATCCCACCACCGGCAACGACACGGGAGAGCGCTGCATCGTCCAGCCAGTCAGGGTTTCAGTACTCAGCGAGAAACTCTCGCCACCGCTCCGAATCCCCAACAACCACAACCGGTTCGCCACCCAGAACATACCCGTCAGCACCCGGTAATCCGCCGGTAAAAACTGCTGGTCGACCAACAGTGGCGTCCAAGTCCGACCGTCAGCAGATTGCAGCAAGGTATCCACCTGCCCCGCTGCCGTTTTGCCCAAAGCGTACAGCGTGCTGCCACCGATGGTGATATGCGAGGCCAGCAAATCCGGCGGTGTTTCGGTCACATCGTAAGGCGCTGTTTCGCTCCAGTTTGTACCGTCCGGCGAGGTCCAGTACGTCGCCGCCAAATCGGCCGAGCGCAACTGCAGTTCCCCATCTTTTGCCAACAGAAAGTGGTAGGTGCCCAGCATCTTTGCCCGCTCGGTCCAGAACTGACCATCGACCGAACTGAACACCAAAGTCGCCACCTGCTCCAGACCGTTGCTGTCAATAAACGTGGTGATTTTGGACTGCCACAATCGATTGTCAAAGCCCAGCAAATCCACCGAACCTTTGGCCACGCTGGGCGTGCGCCCCAGATATTGCCAGCTTAAATCCGCATTCATCCGCCAGATGTCGCTGCCCAGATTCGCGAACAGCGTTCCGCCGTGCTCTGCCACCTGCAGGACGCCGCGTTCACCGACCGTACCAGCATAACTGTTCATGCCGTGCTCCGGCCGCCAGACACTGCCATCAGCACTGGACCAGATGTCATTGGTGTAACCACCACCAATCATCCACAAACGGCCTTTGAAACTTTGCAACGCCGCCAGCGACCGTGCCGCAAACGGTACCTGACTATTCACCAAACTGAACGTCTTGCCATCGGCACTGACGTAAACATTGCGACCACTGAGCAACCACATGCGATTAGCATGCACACCCACGGCGGTCACATCCGCGACACCACTGGGCAGTGATTGCGCAGTCCAGACACTGCCAGTGTCACTGAAATACAGATTTTTCTCCCAGGCCCAAACGCGGCCGCCGAACAGCACAAAACCCTTCCAGCCACTGCCCACACCATTGGCGGTTACCAATTGCCAACTGATGCCGTCATAACTGTTCCACACGCTGGTTTTTGCTTTTAACCACATTTTGCCGATGTGGCTAAACGCCGCTGCGTCAACAATGTCGGTATCCTCCGGCAAACTGTTAGAAACCTTTACCCAGTCCCAGCCATCACTGG